>NZ_JACDWU010000002.1:0-315 GCF_016464045.1 Pseudoalteromonas sp. bablab_jr011
AGAGGCTTAACGCTCTCCGAAGAGAAAACGCACATTACTCACATTAGCCGTGGTTTTGACTTCCTAGGCTTTAACCATAGGAAGTACAAAGGAAAACTGCTCATTAAACCGAGCAAATCTAACACGTTAATATTTCTGAGTAACTTGCGCGAACTCATTAAAAAGCACGCAACTACCCCCGTTAACGATCTAATCAAGTTGATAAATCCGAAACTCAGGGGTTGGTCGAATTACTATCGCCATTGCGTTGCCAAACAAGTATTCGGATATGTGAGCCACAAACTATTTCTAGCGTTATGGCATTGGGCTAAAAGG
>NZ_JACDWU010000022.1:0-279 GCF_016464045.1 Pseudoalteromonas sp. bablab_jr011
ATCTATTTTGAGGCAATAAAACCGCGTTGATAACAAGGCAAAAATTTAGTTATTTAGTTGTTCTAAATCAGAAATTTTTAACGCAGGTAGCGACTGGTTTAATCACTCAAAATGATTAAGTATTTTTGCGGAATGGTATAAGTACGGTATAAAGAAATTGCAAAACCACTTTTACCAATAAGGAATCCATACATGTCAAAATTTAACTTAATTTGTATCGACTTGGCAAAAAATGTTTTTCAAGTCGGTCAATTTTTTCATCAAAAACTACAAAGTAAT
>NZ_JACDWU010000216.1:0-2594 GCF_016464045.1 Pseudoalteromonas sp. bablab_jr011
AACGAGAGTGAAATCGCTATCTGGAATGAATGTGCAAGATTGCTTGCCAACGCGATCATCTACTTCAACTCCGCGATACTGAGTCATCTGCTGGGACACTTTGAAGCGAGAGGAGATGAAGAGAAAGCGGGTATCACTCGTGCTGTTTCGCCCGTTGCGTGGCAAAATATCAACTTAAGCGGAACGTATAACTTCACTAATACTGGGAAATTGCCCAATATTGGCGAAATAACAAGGCCGATAGTGGATGATTAGGCTCCAAGCTGAAAGTAAACCACCTCCGCAGCCATTTATTGGTGTGGTCTACAGAGGATTATGTCTTTTTAGAGGGGAAAATCCCTAGAACCCCCATATGTAGTCGCCGGTGAGGTTCACGTGCTCCCAGGTAAGCGGCGATCGGACAGACGCGCTTTCATTGGCTGCGCTCTGCTCCAGACGCACCGGGAGCGGGGAACCTGGTCGGCTTGGGGGCCGGAACGATGATCGCAAACATCATATTCGTGGATATCGACGGCGTTCTTTTGCCCCTGAAGGATTGCAGGGAGCCGGAGAACGCCGCTTTGCTCAGGCATCGGTCCTATGGTTTTATGCGGCATCTTCGGTTCAATGCCGAGGCTGTCAGATTGCTGGTGCGGCTTGCAGACCTTGCGCAGGCGCGGCTTGTTTTAAGTTCTAACTGGCGTCGGACATGGGGACCGGATTCCGATGCTCTTATGAAAAAGCTGGTTTCGGAAGGGCTTCGCCGCAATCTCTGGCACCGCGACTGGTTTGTGCCTCTGTTCGGGCTGGAACCGCGTAAATATGACGAGCTGGCCGAGTGGCTGGACGATCATGCGCCTTGCAAAGCCCTTATCATTGATGATGAATACCGGGGGCCACCGCTTGCGGCCGGGAGTGCCGCCGTTCTTCAGATAGATGAAAACGAGGGCTACACCCTGCCGGATCATCTGGCAGCGTGCGGATTCTTCGAGGTGGAGGACACCGCACCGTCTGCCCCGCCGAGCGGTTTTCCTTCCCGGCCGGAAAGCACTGTGCCTTTCACCCGCCCCCTACGGCCCTACAGCCCTAGATGAGGAGAGCGGGCCTACGGGGGCTAGTCGTTCGCATAGTTCCTGAAACCTGTTACGTCACTGGTTTTATTCGTATAATATGTCGCAAATTTCGGAATTTTTGTGACACAGAATTGGAGCACATGATGACTACTTTGAACCGTCCTGACCTCAGCGATATTCATATTGGCGATTGGGTTGACCGTTGGTTGCCTGCTGCTTGGCGTCCTTATGCAAGGCTTGCCCGGATCGACCGTCCGGTAGGAATATGGCTCACCTTTTTCCCCTGCCTTGCCGCGCTCATTCAAGCGTCCCAAGGGCTCCCCGAATTTCGGCTTTTGGTAGTGTTTTTTCTCGGCGCATTTTTGATGAGAAGCGCAGGCTCGACAGCCAATGACATTGCGGATCGTAACTTTGATGGGCATGTCGAGCGGACGCGCCTTCGTCCGCTCGCGAGTGGTCAGCTTCGAACGCGCCACGCGCTAATATTCCTCGCCGTCGAACTCGCCTTGGCGGCGCTGCTATTGTTTTTCTTAAGCCCATTCACAGCGCTTGTCGCAGTTTGCGTGCTGCCACTGGTATTCATTTACCCGCTTTGCAAACGCTTCACCCATTGGCCCCAAGCTGTTTTGGGGGCCGCGTTCAATTGGGGAATGCTGATGGCATGGGCGGAGGTGTCAGGCAATATTCCAGCAGGAGCCGTGGTAATGTGGGTCGGCGCTATAGCGTGGCAGATCGGCTATGACACGGTGTATGCTTATGTCGATGTAGCCGATGATACCCGTTTGGGTTTGAAATCAACAGCGATTCTATTTGGACGCAGGGGGCAGGCTATCGTCGGATTGTTCTACGCCTTGACTGTCGGGGCATGGGCGGTTGGGGGGTGGTTACTGGACATGGCGATGCCCTACGCTATCGGTATGGTTATTATTGCAGCTCATCTGGCTTGGCAGATATGGCGTGTTGACCTCGAAAAGCCGGAGCTGAATTTCCGGCTCTTTCTGTCGAACATTCTGACCGGGGCATTATTGGCGGTCGCTGCCTTCGCGGGCACTTGGTAAGTCGCGCAAATCCTGAAACCGCAAGGTGCTTTGGTGTGCTGAAGAACTTGGCCTCACCTATGAACATATCAATGCGGGTGGCACCTTTGGCGTGGTGAGCGACCCCGATTATCTCGCGATGAACCCTAATGGCCTTGTTCCCTGCCTGAAGGATGGTGATTTAGTCCTATGGGAATCGAACGCCATCGTCCGCTATCTTGCCAGACAATACGCTTATCCATCTCGATTACCCAACATCATTATGCCTGTGGCGAGTTATTCGACGAACGGTATCCGGTTTGGGCCGAAATCGCGGTGATCAGCTCGCGCCAGGATGTCCTGAACGCTTTGATTGGGCCTTCTTGGGGTTCTAGGGATTTTCCCCTCTAAAAAGACATAATCCTCTGTAGACCACACCAATAAATGGCTGCGGAGGTGGGTTACTACTTATAAGTGTGGCAAATTAGGTAAATATCGTACATTTAATACGGAACAGCCCTGATAT
>NZ_JACDWU010000217.1:0-270 GCF_016464045.1 Pseudoalteromonas sp. bablab_jr011
AAAACGTGCGACTCAACAGTTTTCCAATTTATGGATTGCCATTGAGCACTGTCAGGGGAGGCACTAATCTCTTTTGAAATCATCATTTGCGTTTCTCCTTGAATAAAGTTCTTCAAATTCTCTTGCAACGGAAGACCAGTCGGAAGTCAGCTCACTTTCGTGCCAGACAGACGTCTGTATCTGCATCATTACAATCCAGCCTTTGCTTTCTCCAACATCCTCTACCTGCATCACTATCGGCTATATAAGCTTTCCCAAAGGGAGTGATAC
>NZ_JACDWU010000218.1:0-663 GCF_016464045.1 Pseudoalteromonas sp. bablab_jr011
CAGACCCAAGTATCGAGAACATACACTTGGTGAAATGGTTAATGCCTTTATTCCCACTTACATTATTCCGCCACCAAAATGGGATAACCAAAAAAACGAGCCAATTCTGCCGTGGAACGAACCGCAAACGAATATGGACGTGAACAAACCAATCGATAACCCTCGTGCCTTTTTAGATTTAGTGTCGAATCATTTAGGTTGGCAAGCAGGTACAGAGCAGCAATTAGTTAAAGATACAGAATCAGAGGCACCGCAAACCGCAACAGTCTCAGGACAAAATGTGCTTATAAATGGTCGCACCGCAGTACACAAAGACAGCGGCGGTAAGCTAACAACCATCGATGTCTGTTTAACGACAGTTGGCCCCAGTGTAATACCTATTCCTTATCCAAATAATGCGCAGTCTCGAGATGTAACAGGGGTAGCCAGTTCAGTCAAAGTGAACGGTAATGGCGCAGCGCATATAAAAAGTAACTTTTCAAAAAGTAAAGGTGATAAGCCCGGTAATAAAAAAGGAATTATAAGCGGTACAAACGATGGCAAAGCCGAATTTATTATGGGGTCATTTAACGTAATGATTGAAGGCAAACCCGCAGCTCGCCAAGGCGACCCGATGATATCAAATAATAAAAATACCCCACCCATGCCACTTATGCAGTCTGG
>NZ_JACDWU010000219.1:0-21935 GCF_016464045.1 Pseudoalteromonas sp. bablab_jr011
AATATTACCGCGGTTAACGAGGGCTTGATTATAGTGAGACCAGTTTGTGATTTTGCTCATTGTTGTTGCACGGGCTAGTAGGATATAGATGATCTGATCACAGGCTGGCAAGATAGTTCAAACTTTTAGGAAACAACGCCGCACAAACATTAAAAAGTTACATGACCCCAACCTCAATTGAGGGTGTTTCAGATGACGACTTGTCAAAAATTATTCGAGCTTTTTCGAAATTAGGCGATTTGAAAGAACTCGGTGAGTATCAATTTATTAATGTCAGCACTAAAGCTGTAACAGGCGATGGATCAGGTACTTTTGTTACTTATAAAATCCCAGCTTCTTTTGAAAATGGTGAAGCACAAATAACAGTGACTTTAAAAGAAGAGGGTGAATCGTTTTCCATTTATCATTTCAATATAAATTCAATGGCAATGATTGAATGATAATTAAAGGTAAACTTTAACCGCTGCGAGTAATTAAAACTTGCGGCTGGTTTGTGCAGAGGGAAAGTGAATTGTTTGCTTGTCCCTTTATGTGTAATATTTAGGTACTAATGTATTGAGTGATCATTTTCAAAGGAGTGTTTATGTCTAAATTTAAAAAAGTTCTTATAGCCTTGGTAATATTGGTAGGGCTTGGGGCCATCGCTAAACAATATAATGAGCAAAATCACATGGAAATGGCCATAGAGCAATGTGGCGACAAAGACAGTATCGCACGGGTGGACTCTAAGGGTTTCGAGTGTAAAAAAACATAGCAAGGAAATCACTTTTCACAGTTGGTTTTCATCCTGAGCTGCATGTTTAGCCAACTGTGAAAAAAACGATAATAAGGGAGTTGTCAATGTCCGCTTATCGTCTTTAAGCATGCAACTCAACTCAACTCAACTCAACTCAACTCAACTCAACTCAATTTCATTTGGTTCATTCCGTTATATTTTTATTAAAACTCCCGCTCTTACGTTTACAAAGTCTTGTTGTATTTAAGGGCTACTTACTTGATCACATCATGCTTGCTTTGCTAGTAATACTGACGTAACGTATTGCTGGTACGATGAGTTTATAATAATAAAAAAGGTCAACCGTGACATTAAAACAACAGTCTGTATTTATAAAATTAGCTGAAAATCAAACCCTCCATATGCGCCGTATTTGTAAAACTGATGCAACCGGGCCTGCGGTGTTTTTTATGCATGGTGCAGTCGAGAATGGCAAAATTTTTTACACTCACAGCAATAAAGGTTTGGCACCGTTTTTAGCTGAACAGGGTTATGTGTGCTACGTGGCTGATTTACGGGGCCGTGGTGAAAGTAAACCTGCAATATCAAAATATGCGAGCTACGGGCAAACCGAAGCCATATTAGAAGACATCCCCGCTTTTTTAGCAAAAATAGAACAACTTGAAGGTGCACCCGCACGTTATTGGGTTGCCCATTCATGGGGTGGGGTATTAATGAATAGCGTATTTGCGCGCTTTCCTAATCTAATTAATGATGTAAGGGCTTGTGCGTATTTTGGATCAAAGCGCACGCTTTATAATCATCACCCAAGCAAATATATCCAAGGTAATTTAATTTGGTATGGTTTAGCACCTTTAATGGCGAGAAAACACGGGTTTGTGCCTGCTAAAAAATTGAAATGGGGAAGTGACGATGAAACGCGTAAGTCCCATTATCAAAGTATGCAATGGGCTAAGCGCAAGCCCTGGGTAGACTCAGATGACGGCTTTGACTATGCAAAAGCGCTGCAAGATATAGCTCTGCCCCCTATTTTTCATGTGGCGGGTATAAAAGATAAGGCGCTTTGCCAACCGATTGACATTGAAAAGTTCATGGCTGAGTCAGGTGTAGGTGTGCAAACAATGACGATTTACGGTCGAAAATATGGTCACAAGGTGAATTATGACCATATTAATATGCTTACTCACCCTGAGGCGCGCCACGATCAGTTTGCTGATCTTCTTGAGTGGTTTTCGGCTCATTCACAAGGCGATTCATAGCCGTTTCGTAACGCTTATATTTATCTTTAGCTTTGTCAGTTAGTGGTTGTCTGACTGCTGCTTTACTCAGTGTTGCGACTGGCTTATTCGACTTGTAAAACTCTAAAAAGCGATTGCTGTACTTAACGCCTAAAAATTCACACAGAGCACTCAACGTTTGTTCAGGTTCTGTGACGAGTTGCTCATATTGTAAGTCAAAAAGTGCATCGGGCATTACGCTATGCCAGTGCGACATAAGTTGCTGATATAAATCGTAATACTGCTTAAATTCAGTCAATGAGCAAAAGTAGGGCTCATTTTCTGCAAAGTAATTACTAAATACTGACCACGCAACAGCCTGATAATCACGTTGTATATTTATAAATTTTGCGTTTGGAAATAATAGATAGATTAATCCAAGTGATTGATAATTTGCTGGCAGCTTATTGATCATATACGGGCGTACATGGGGAGATTGCTTTAATCTTTCTATATAGATATTGCGCGCCGTACTGATCAGCTTTTGATCCAGTTTAGATAGGCACTCGGGGTAAGGTAATTGAGTTTGCTGCTCAATATACGCAACAACCTGATTGCTGATACTGGCATCTTCTCCTAGGCTTGCAAAACTTTCGTGACTAACTAGCATTTGTTCAAGCAAAGTAGAGCCACTTCGTGGCATGCCGATAATAAAAACAGGGGTGATCGTGCCCGTAAAACGTTTATCGCGTGAATCAATTAACGTTGCATCACTTTGGCTGATGATTTGCTGATAAAAAGGGGCGAGTTCATTGGTTTTAAACGTAGTCAGTTGTGACTGCAGTTTATTAGCGAGGGTAAAGTAATTAAATGCTTGCTCGGTATCATCTAATAAATCATAGCTTTTACCTAATGCGTAGTAGCAGACCATTTTTAAACGTAAGTTATTGGTGAGTGTTAAAAAGTGATGCAGTTCATTGAGGTAGTTTTGCTCGTGATTAAAGCGAGAAAATTGCACAAGCTCAAAAAGTATATAGGCCTTAACTGGGTAATCACCCATGGCGAGCGCTTGTTGTAAAATACCATAGGCTTTGTCTAGTTCACCATAGGTTAAATAGTGTTGAGCTAAAAAGTAGTGAGGCTCTGGGTTATGACTTGCGATTGACTTTGCATATTCAAGTACAGTGAGCGCATCTTGAGGTGAATGCACGCCATTAAACGCATCGGCAAGTGCATGCAACGGTTCAAGCAGATAGGGCAGCCTTTCACACGCGCGCTGCAATAGATATACAGCAGCATCATAGCGCTCTAATCGAAGTGCGATTCTGCCTAAACCAAACAATGCTTCACCATTTTCAGGGTTCGCATCTAACAAGGCTTTAAAATGAAACTCAGCTTCTTTTAGTTTGTTTTCAGCAAGTAATTGATTGGCTTTTTCTAGCAGCATAATACTCTGAAGCGCAAATTAGAGATATTATTATAATGTATATGATGAATAGCTGTTAATGTATATAAGCCAATGAAGATAAATCATCATTGGCTTAACTTACAAATGTATATTGTTAAATATTAAAATTTATAACTCGCTTTGACGTAGTAAAATCCGCCATTATAGTCAAATGGGCCACTTTCGTAGTATTTACCACCTACAATAGCTCGCGAGCCATATGAGCCATCACTAGATACTTCTTGTAACTTTTCAGCCTCAGTATCGAAGATATTATTCGCGCCTATAGACAGTGTAATTGCGTCAGTTGCATAGTAACTCAATTCAGCATCGAAGGTTACTGCAGAACTCCCTGTTTTAGACCAACCATAAGTGTCACCAATATCTGGCTCATCAGCATGTGTTGCAAAGTACTCGCCAAAGTAGTTTGTTCGAACAAACATACTGAATGTTTCCCAATCTTGTGCAAATGTAAATGTTGCACGATGTTCTGGTATGCCTTGTTCAAGACGTTTAACTTTGAAGTCAGAAGTGTATAAGCCAGCATTGTCAACTTCAGTACTGTTGTAATTGTAGGCTAAAGAAAGTTTAGTATCGCCACCGAACAGTTCCATTGTGTAGTTTGCTACAACATCAGCACCTTGTGTATGTGTGTCGAAGTCATTTGCAAAGAAAGTTATTGAACCTCCAAGTAACAACTCTGGGTTAGGATACTGACCTTGTAAAGCATTTACATCATTTTGGTCGATAAATAACTTATCTGTTTGTGCTATACGATCTTCTACTTTAATGTCGTATAAATCGACAGTAAGGAAAAAGTCGCCACTTTGATAAACGCCACCAATAGCAAAACTTTTAGACTCTTCTGGAGTGAGTTCTACACCACCTTTTTGAGCTGATACTGGGTGCGTAGGTGGGTATGTTGCTGATTGGATTAATTCACCATTAACAAGAGAAGTCTGGGTATTTACGACATTAGCTTGGCCTACCGTTGGAGCACGGAAACCTGTTGAATGAGATGCGCGAAGTGAAAACTCGTCTGTTATTGAGTATTGGGCTGTTACTTTATAATTTAATGTATCTCCGAATGTTGAGAAGTCTTCATATCGAAGTGCAGCACCAACTAAAAAATCTTCAGTTAAGTATGTTTCAACATCTAAATATGCGGCGATGCTTTGGCGTTTGCTTATACCTTGAGATTCTGGCGAAAATCCAGCGAAACCATGAGAGCCAACACTAAAGCCTTGTTCTGCTAAAGGCCCTTGTTGCCAAGAAACCTGTTCACCTGAAATAATTTCAAAGCTTTCTTGTCTCCATTCTGCACCAAAAGCGACGTTCAGCATCTCGTCTAAACCAACATCATATGCTTTTGAAATGTCTAGGTTGAATGCTTTTTCAAGCTGAATATAAGAGCCAGCTTCAAAACTATTATCAGCAGGTTGGTTAGCTCCTAATGATGGGTTTACTGTGTTAACCAGTATGTAGGTTGATTTGTTACGGCCAACCGAACCACTGAAATCATAATAAGCGCCATCTAAAAAACCATCTTTAAACTCGCCTTTAGTACCCATAGTTAAAGAGGTATCATTTATCTCGCCAGTGAAAAGCGGAGTATAGCCCCCAGGGAATAATTCGTTGAAAGCCCAGCAGTTGTCATTATTAGCTACATTATCTATGTAATCTTGTTGAGTTAAAACATTACCTGAAGTGATTGGAATATTTGGACAGGCATCACTATTACCATCCATAGCACCTACTAAAAGGTTTCCGTCAGCATCGGTGTAAACGCCGCCTCTATTTTGAGGATTACGATAATAATAGCCCCCTGTTGCAGTTCTATCTGAATAGTTACCGAACATGTAGAAACTCTTTCCATCGCCAAGGTCTAAGCCAACATTAGCAAACAGAGTTAGATCATCATCAATCTCTGGGTTACCCCAAGTTTGTGCAGGATCATTAACTGACGTGTTACCTGCAGTGATTAAAGCTGCTGCATCTGGGCGCTGTAAAGTACGGCTTGTTGCATCTGCAGTTTTATATTGAAAAGATAAATTAGCAAAACCTTCGTCAGTGAATGGTAGACCAACATTACCATCAATTACTGTCTGATCGCCATCACCTTCGTAATACTCTCCTTGGCGCACAGAGAAAGAGCCACCTTCAGAGGCATCTTTTAATACAAAATTCATTACACCTGCTATTGCATCAGAACCGTACTGTGCTGCTGCACCATCTCTGAGCACTTCGACTTGCTTCATTGCAACAGAAGGGATTACTGAAATATCAGGGCCTTGTGCACCATCATTTACGCCGCCGCCTTGAAAAGCAATTACCGACGCGCGATGACGACGTTTACCATTAAGTAGAATAAGAGTTGAGTCTGAAGATAAACCCCTTAAGTTAACTGGACGAATAAACGATGCAGCGTCTGAAATAGGCTGCTGTCGAACGTTAAATGATGGAACAGATGCTTGAAGCATATCTAACATATCAGTAGAACCATTTTTGCTCAGTTCATCCCCACTAACTATATCAATAGGAACAGGTGAGTCACCGATAGAACGCGGCGCTGAACGAGTACCAACTACTGCGATTTTTTCAACATTTTTGTTAACTTTAGTCTCTTCGGTTGACTCATCTGCAGCAACCACAGAACCCGACACAAACAGACCCGCTGTTGTCGTGGCTAAAGCAAACTTAACAGCTTGTTGTAGCATATTATTTTTTAATTTCATTCTGACTTCCCCAGTTAGAATAGTTATGATTATGCCACCAAATAGGTATTCTAATTTGGTGTAACTAACTTATACCTACTGTTAATTTAATTTGCAAATTATTAACAATATGTTTTATTTTGGGTAATTTGGTCGTGTTTTTTGCAATTATTTAGGATATGTTACTGAAAACGAAGGTGATAAATTATTCGTTGTTTTATTAATAGCAGCCAGAACTTATTATGAGGGCTTTAAAAAATTAAAATTAATGATTGTTTGTTCGTTTTTTGCACTAAAACTGAGTTGGAACGGTTTAATTATTTTGCTTTGATTCGTTTTTTAATTGCCACTGTCGTAATTTCTCACGGTATTCATCCCAAACACATGGGCAACAACTACCGCCTCCACAACATTCGTCAGGCGCAGGTTTTTGTGGCTTAGGTTCATTTACGTGGCGATCTTGGCACATTTAAAAAATAAAACGAGTTAAGAAAAGTGTGCGAAGGGTAAAGCAAAATCTACTATAAGTAAATTATGCTTTGTGAAGTGAGATGCTTATGTGAAAATAACCGAATGCGATTATATAAAGTTATTCATCGGGCCCCATTTCGAGTGGCTAAAATTACCAAAAAGCGTCAGCAATTACGCTTTAAGCGCGCTATGGTGGCACTTAAAATCGCACTTGCCCAAGAAAAGCAAGAAACCAAAGAAATGCTGCAAATCTATAGACGTTATACACAAGGCCACGCAACTAAAGAAGAGTTGCATACGGCTAATGAACAATTTTTAGATATTCTAAAAGGGATTGGGCTGGGTGTGTTTGCTGTATTACCTTTTGCACCCATTACGATTCCGCTAGTTGTAAAACTAGGGCAGTGGGTTGGTGTTGATGTTCTTCCGAGTTCATTTAATATCAATAAGTCACTTAAAGAGATAGATCAGCAAGTTGCAAAAGAAGAAGCCGAAGAAAAAGATCACAAGTAAGCTGCGTTTATCAATCTGATTTCGCCTATACCCTTTAGCTCAAGTTATTGGTATGCTTAATTACCTTTTCTTTATATTGAGTCGTTTAATGAGTTCATTAATTCGTCATTCTTCTACGGGTATTCCGCTCTCTTTCATTGAAAAAACGCATTTAGCATCGTGGTTATCTGAACAGCCGCAAGCTTTGCAAAACTGGTTAAGTAATTGCGACTTTAAAAACAAGGGGCTTGCGCTCGTAGCTGACAGTGAATCAGGTGATTTGGTTCATGTGTATTGCCTTGTAAACGATATTAACGATTTTTGGCTTGCAGGTGACTTGTCGACTAAATTGCCGGCTGGTTGTTACCAAATTCAGGGTGACAGTGCCTTTGCCGAACAGGTTGCACTTGGCTTTATGCTAGGTGGTTATGAGTTTAGTGAATATAAAGAAAAACCATCGCCACGAGCACAACTTGCTATTAGTGATGAAAGCCTTGCCAAGCGCTTGACTGAATTCGCAAGCGCAATAAATTTAGTACGCGATCTCGTAAATACACCTGCAGCCGATATGATGCCACAACATTTATCACAAGTGATGGCTGATCTGGCTGATAATTTTGATGGTGAGTTTAGTGAATGGGTTGGCGATGAGTTGCTTGAGCAAAATTATCCCACAATTCACATGGTTGGCCGTGCAAGTGAAAACAAACCACGTTTGTTAGACTTACGCTGGGGCGCAAAAGATGCCCCTCAAATTACCCTTGTGGGCAAAGGGGTGTGCTTTGATTCGGGCGGTTTAGACTTAAAACCAAGTTCTGGCATGCGCAACATGAAAAAAGACATGGGGGGCGCAGCTCATGTCATTGGCTTAGCGCAGCTAATTATGGCAGCAAACTTGCCGATACGTTTACGTGTCTTGGTTCCTGCTGTAGAAAATGCTGTATCGCGTAATGCATTCAGACCGGGTGATGTTATTAAAACCCGAAAAGGTATCACTGTTGAAATTGATAACACGGATGCCGAGGGCCGTTTAGTGTTATGTGATGCGTTAGCAGAAGCACAAAACGACAATCCCGATCTTATTATTGACTTTGCAACGCTCACAGGAGCGTGTCGTATTGCACTTGGTACTGAACTGCCAGGCTTTTTTGCGAACGATAACGAGGTGGCCAGTAAGTTGATGAGCGCCGGAGAAAAGTGCTTTGATCCCGTTTGGCAGTTGCCTTTATTCAGTCAATACAAAGCGTTATTAAAGAGTGATGTGGCTGATATTGCGAACTGTGCATCAACCCCATTTGGTGGAGCTATCACTGCTGCACTTTACTTAAAAGAGTTTATCGAACCGACTACGCCTTGGGTTCACTTTGACGTTATGGCGTGGAACTTACGCCCATTGCCTGGTCGTCCAGTGGGAGGGGAAGCACTCGGTATTCGTGCTGTATTTAACTACCTACAAGACCGTTTTCAATAAGTGTTATATTTGATACAACTCTAACGGTAAATCATCGGGATCAGCAAAAAACGTAAATTGCTTCCCGGTGATTTCATCGACACGAATATCTTCCACATCTACACCTTGTTGTTCTAAGTACTGTTTAGCTTCCGTTATATTGGCCACTTTAAAAGCTAAATGGCGCAGTCCTTGTGCTTCAGGATAACTTGGTCTTGTGGGCGCATTTACAAATGAAAACAACTCTATTTGACTGCCGTCTGGCAGTGCAAGGTCTAGCTTGTAAGAATCACGTTCTTTTCGGTACTGCTCATGGATAATTGGCAATTTTAAAATTTCAGTGTAAAAGTGTTTTGAATGCTCATAATCACTACAAATAATCGCTACATGGTGAACACCTAATAATCCGATTGTTTTCATATATCAACAGTATCCTTGAAACAAAAAAGCGCGGACAATTGCCGCGCTTAATTCATAATATATAGCTTGTTATTCAGCCGCTTTACATGCTGCAACAGCCGGCGCAACAAGTTCTAAGCCTGTTTTATCGCAGGGTGGAAGGCTTGCGTCTGAAATTGAGATAGGCGTTACGCGCTCGCCCCATTTAATGTAGCTTGCAGCCCACGTTAAACCGGCACCAAATGCCGCAGACATAATATTCGAGTTTGGTTTTATAAGGCCTTGCTCAACAGCTTCGCAAATCGCAATTGCAATCGTTGCAGCTGATGTATTACCGTAATCAGCAATGTTGACCATTACTTTTTCGTCAGCCACCTTTAAGCGCTGCTGAATAGCTTGAATAATGCGTAAGTTTGCTTGGTGCGGAACAAGTACATCGATGTCATCAAGTTTTAACTGCGCTTGATTAAGCACATCATCACACGCTTCGCTCATTCCTTTAACGGCACGTTTGAAGATTTCACGGCCTTCAAATAATAAGTTAGACGGGCCAATTGGCGCGTACTTATTAAGATCGCTACCAAAATTTTCGATATGCAAAATATCACGATCTTCGCTATCACAGCCTGTTTTAGTTGCCAATAAACCAGATGGAGTATCAGACGCTTCTAATACAACAGCGCCCGCACCATCACCAAATAATACTGCACTGTCACGACGTTCCCAATTGATGTACCAGGTCATGCGCTCTGCTGCGATAACCACCGCTTTTTTGATCATACCAGCACGAATTTGTGCAGTAGCTGCTTGTAGTGCGTATAAAAAGCCTGAACATGCCGCGTTTGTATCCATTGCTGCTGCACCCACCGCACCAATATTCTTTTGTACAAGTGAGGCTGTATTAGCCACCATTGTTGAGGGGGTACATGTTGCGAGTAAAACAAGATCAATGTCTTTCCCATCAACACCTGCGCATGCAAGTGCGTGTTTTGCAGCGACAGTTGCTAAATCAGCAGTGCTAACGTGGCTTACACGACGAGATTTAATACCCGTACGCGTTGTGATCCATTCATCGTTAGTATCAACGATATTGCTGATTTCGTCGTTGCTAATGCTTGCTGGTGGTATACATTTACCCCAGCCAGTGATTTGGGCATAAGACATAATGTGTTCTCTTTATGTGGTCAGACTTGTTAAAATTTTGCCGAAGTTATATCAAAATTCACTTGTTAAGACTAGCGTAACACACTGCTATGTCGCAAATAATGGCTTTTACTCGGTATTTAAGTTAAACCTAGTATAAAAATGAGGCGAATATGAAAAAAATAAATCTAAAAATAGGCACCTTATCGGTACTGGTTTCTTTGTGCACATTTTCAGTGAGTGCTGACACGTTGCTGATCCATGCAGGGAAAATGTTGGTTGGCGTTGAGCAAGCTGTAAAACAACAACAAACCATCGTGATCGAAAACGATAAAATTACAGCAATTGAAGCTGGTTATTTAACTAAAGAGCAATTAAATCTTACAGATGCAACGATTATTGATTTAAAAAATCAGATGGTGCTCCCCGGTTTAATCGATATGCATGTGCACTTAACATTTGAACGAGATACTAAGCGAAACCCCCATCAGTGGTTAACTGAGTATGAAGCGGATGATGCTCTGCGTTCACTCAAGTATTTAAAGCGCACAGTCGACGCAGGTTTTACCTCAGTGCGTGACTTAGGCAGCCGTTATCAAGTTATTTTTCCATTAAAGCGTGCAATTGAGCGGGGTGATATACCTGGGCCAAGAATTTTTGCGGCAGGTGATATGATTACCCCAACGGGAGGGCATGCCGATATGCACGGGTACCGCCGTGATGTTAGCCAAGCCATTGGCGGTGGTTTAGGCGTGTGTAATGGCGCTGATGATTGTACTCGAGCCGTAAGAGATGTAATAAAAAGTGGGGCCGATGTCATTAAAATCACTGCCACGGGTGGGGTGTTGAGTAATACAGCTGCTGGTGTTAATCAGCAGTTTACCGATGATGAACTTACTGCAATCGTTAATACGGCTCATCATTTAGGTCGCCCAGTTACTGCACATGCACATGGCACAGAAGGTATCAAAGCGGCTTTACGGGCGGGTGTAGACTCAATTGAACATGGCTCTTTTTTAGATATAGACACTGTAAAGCTATTTAAGAAACAAGATGCGTATTTAATCCCAACATTACTCGCAGGTGCTACAGTCAAACAAGAAGTATTAGAAAACCCCAACATGCCAAAAGCAATTGCTGATAAAGTTGAGTTTGTGGCTCCAAAAATGGAGGCATCGTTTAAATTAGCGTTAAAAAATAAGGTTAAAATAGCATTTGGAACAGATTCAGGCGTATCAAAGCATGGTGATAATGCAAAAGAGTTTGAACTACTTGTTAATTATGGCATGACACCAAAAGAAGCAATAAAATCAGCCACTGTCGAGGCCGCTAAATTATTAGGGCAAAGCGAGCACCTTGGTGACTTGAGTGTTGGTAAACAAGCAGATATTATCAGTGTTAATATGAATGTACTTGATAACATTAGTGAACTTAGAAATGTACGCTTTGTTATGAAAGGCGGAGACGTGCTCAAACAGTAAGGGTAACTACGATGAGCGGTAAAATTAAAGCGACGTTATTTAATCAGCTCATTGAGGCTGAAAGGCAATTGCTAGAACCTGAGATCCGTCAGTCTGCAGATGCACTCGATGCGTTGCTCGATGATGACTTTATTGAAATTTCAGCTAATGGCACGTCGTTTAATAAGTTTCAGGTTTTAACACGTTTACCGACTGAAGTCGTTCCTCAGTTTTATAATCAACACTTTAAAGGGCGGATGCTGAGTGATGAGATTGCCCAATTGAGTTATCAAGCTGCTTTTAGGCGTTCCGCCCGTGCTGAGTTTAATTATTCAATTCGCATGTCGCTATGGCGCTTTAATGGTCAACAATGGCAAATGGTGTTTCATCAAGGAACACCTTGCGCTCCCTTTACTATTTCTATGGATGACGATTAAGTCTCTTAACGCTTTTTATGCAAACTGATCCGGCGATTAGCCGCTTACTTACTTTAAGAAGTGCAGCTATTGCTGTGCAATTTTTTGCTGTTGTTTCGGTATACTTTTTATTTGATTATCAAGTTGCCATCTTCCCTTTACTGGCTGTGATTAGTGTAGAAGCACTGTTCCAATTGCTCAGTATTTTAGCGTATCGCAAAGTGAACCACGCGAAACCGATTGCCGTGTTGATGCAGTTGACTGCTGATATCTTATTTTTATCGATATTGCTGTCTTTGAGTGGGGGCGCCACGAACGCATTTGTGTCGCTGTTACTTTTACCAATTATGATTGCTGCCGTGTCGGTTAATGGTAAAGGATTAGCTTATATAGCTGGGCTTGCCATCGCGGCGTATAGCTATTTGCTGTTTAAAATGCCTGATCACAGTATGCATCAAATCGACATGACTCATCACTTTATTGGGATGTGGGTTAACTTCGTGATAAGTGTGATTGTAATTGCATTTATAATCGGTGCGCTAAATCGGACGATTAAAGCACGCGATGCCACTATAGCAAGAGGCCGAGAGCAGCAGCTCAGGCACGAGCAATTGTTAACATTAGATGGTGCAGCTGCACAAATTACCCATCAGTTAGCAAGTCCTATAGCAAACCTGCAATTTCTTTACGAAGAGCTTAAAGAGCAGCAAGCTGACGACCCCATTATACAAGAAATGGCCAAGCCATTGGAGCAGTGCAATGAGCAACTAGCGCATTTTAGAGCGCTATCATCTGCGCTTAGAACAGGTAAAACGCAAACAATAATACCGGTCGATGTGCTGCAAAAAGAAATAGCAGATGCTGCATTATTACATCATCCAGAACACACGCTTGAATGGTTAAATGAACCACCTAAATGCACTATTCTGAGTGATGCAATGTTATTACCCGCTATTTTGAATTTGCTACAAAATGCAGTATTAGCAAACAATCAGCAGCACTCTCACATAGAAGCTCGTTGGCAGTTTAACGCGGATTCGGTTTCTTTATCTTTACGTGATTTTGGTCAAGGTTTAAGTGAGCAACAAATGGCAGCATTAGGGGGTCAACTTATGCCGAGTCAACATGGTATGGGGATGGCAGTAATGCTTTCTAATGTGACTTTGGAACGCTTAGAAGGCTCACTTACAGTGAGTAATCATAAAGAGCAGGGGGCTGTAGCTACAATCACCCTGAAAGTGGTATGAATTTATTAATAATCGAAGACGACATTAATCTAGCCAACACGCTAGCCAGACGCTTTACAAAACATGGCTTTTGTTGTCAGCTTGCCCACAGTTGTCAGCAAGCAATTGACATTTGTAGTGCTTTTTCACCCAGTCATTTTTTAGTCGATTTAAAGTTAAAAGATGAAAATGGCTTAACGTTAATAAAGCCAATGCGCCAGCAATTTCCGCGTTCACGCATTATCCTTCTAACAGGCTTTGCAAGTATTGCCAGTGCAGTTGAAGCGATTCGTCTCGGTGCAGATGATTATTTACCCAAACCCGTCGATTTTGTTTCGTTACTGAGAACATTACTTGAGGGCAGTGAGGCAGAGCAACCTACCCATACTCTGCCACAAACACAAATAATGTCGCCAGAACGACTCGAATGGGAACATATTCAACACGTATTGCATCGTAATCATGGCAATATATCTGAAACAGCAAGGCAGTTGAACATGCACAGGCGAACCTTACAACGTAAACTTCAAAAGAAACCCGTTCAGCAATAAAGATGATATTTAAGTATTGTTAAATTAAGTTACACAACACAAAAAAGGTATTTAGTATTAGAGCCAAATACCACTCGTCACATTTGATTTGCTGCATTGGGATTCCTTAACTAAAGTCAAATTAACCCTATTGGTTGTATGAGTCTGGTGTATGGATTTTTCTCAACTGAATTTTTTTGCCGTATTTCTTGCTGCGCTTGCTTCTTTTCTTCTTGGGGCTGTTTGGTATTCTCCGTGGTTTTTTAAACGCATTTGGATGGAGAGCTGCGGTTTAACAGAGCTTGATCTTCAGCAAATCAATCATGTCATGGTGTTTGGTGGCAGTTTTGTGCTGTGCCTATTAATTGCTTTAAGTTTATCTTTATTTATTGGTAGCAATGTTAATGTAGGCGTTGCCGTAGGCACAGGGTTTATAATCGGTTTATGTTGGGTAAGTTGCGCACTTGGCATTGGTTATATTTTTGAGCAACGACCCCTTAAATTGTTTTTAGTGAACGCTGGCTATTCTATTTTACAGTTCTCTTTAACGGGTTTGGTTTTGGGGCTTTGGCCATAGACATGGTAGCATGCGTTTTTTAATCGCGTTTAGTGTGGAGTTTATGGCTAAACCCAATAAAAAAGGCCCGACGAAAACCGTTGATATATTTTGTAGTCAGTGCAAGTGCCAATTATTTAAATACCGCAAAGGCGGCAAAGGTGCATTAGTTAAGTGCTTTGTTGAACGTATAAGCCAAAATTTTACAGCACAGACAGGTGTTTGCCCGCAGTGCCATCGTCATTTTGCCCGCGAAACAATGATAAGAGGCACACCCGCATTAAAAATTATTGGCGGTAAAGTGACGCATAAGTAGCTTATACATAGAATGCGGACATTTATCCTCGTTTAAGTTATCTGCTTTGATACCATTGTTCGGTTTGCTGTTTCAATGAATGAAAACAACCCTCCCCATGGATTGGGCCAGTTGTTTGGGTATAAACAAATGAACAATATGGATTCACGTACGTGATAGCACTTTTATTTGATATTATTGGTATGACGGGTACTTTCTTGGTAGTAGGTGCCTTTTTCATGTTACAACTAAATAAAGCATCCCCGACAGGGCTTGTGTATAACATGATGAACTTAACTGGCGCGGTGCTGCTGTTAATTAGTTTGTGTTATAACTTTAACTTGGCCAGCTTTGTCATTGAAATATTTTGGATTGCGGCATCATTGATTGGCTTATACAAATATTTAAAAACTAAGCGCAGTGAGCGTGTTAAGCAGTTTAGCTAAATGAGACGTTAAACTAATGATACAGGAGCCCATAACTATAAAGTACATGGGCTTTTTTATTACACCAAGTACAGAGCGTCAAAGACTGTATAAAATTAAGTGAATTGGTATAAAAAGATTGCAAGCTTACCCATCTTTTGTATTAATAGTGTAAACAGAGTGTTGCAGTGCAACATTTAATCATTATTACGGGTGTCTCGCAGCATGAAGTTTTTACTATGTTCAACACTTTTTTTAATCGCAAATTCCCCAGCAGCGCTATTCGGCGCAGAAGCTTCTGAATATGAAGATTTATTTTCACTAAGTTTTGAAGATTTACTCGATGTACATGTTGATATTGCGAGTAAAACAGCGGAAACCCTGTCATCAGTTCCTTCAACAATGAGCGTGTTTAGCCGTCAGCAAATTCAAGCGCTCGGTGTTGATAATGCGTATGAAGTGATGAATTTTGTTGCGGGTATGCAATCAACCCGCGGTGATTGGGTAGGGGCTGTGCCTAAAGATCATGCCCGAGGAGTATACCTAGATAGTGGTAATGTGTTGGTGATGATCAACGGTGAGCGCGTCAATGAATCATCATTTGGTAAGGCTTCGGTCTACATGCCTTACATACCTATTGAGGTAATAGAAAAAATAGAGTTTATTCGTGGGCCGGGCTCTGCTTTATACGGTAGTAACGCCTTTTTAGGTGTGATGAATATTGTCACGACAAAAGAGCGTAATGCATTACAGGCTGTAGCAGGCAACAATGGTCGTTACGGAGCAACAGCACAGTTTTATAAGCATTTTAGTGACACGGTGTCGGCGTATGCGACGTTATCATACGAAAGTAAATCGGGTGAACGCTACCCACAAGACGTAAAAGACCCTCTAAAAGCGGTGTATATTGAGGCAGGGTTAGATTATAAAAAACTTTCACTTCATACACGTTACAATGAAACGCAACTTGATGAGTTTTTAAATCTTGCCGGTTATTCGAAACAAAACCAACACACCAGTGATAATACGTTTATAGGCATTAAATATAATTGGCTTAATACCGATAAATTCAAGCTAGATAGTCATTACTCTTACAGTAAACATGCAATATCAACGGCTGGGTTGATTGCTGAATTTGACGATATGCCAGACTTTTTATTAGGGCCCGATTGGCAAACCTCTGACAGTAAATTTTCAACAGAATTAAGTTATCAGCTTGATAATCAATGGCAATTAGCTGCAGGCGTTGAATACGCTGAGGCAAAGCAGCAAAAAGCCGATGTACGTACTAACTATTATGATAGTGACTCACAACAAGTTATCCTCGCGCCTGCTTATTATCAAAATGGGATTGTACGTATTAAAGATTTTCCTTTATTTGCGTCATTAAAGTATACCTTTGAAACGGTGAGTGCTTACGGGCAATTAAAGATTCCATTTTCTGATTCGTTCACGTTCTTTATAGGGGCACGCTATGATGATGTTAAAGATATCGACAGTAAATTATCACCTCGATTAGCAAGCATTTACGAAATTAATCAGTCACATACATTAAAGCTTCAATATGGCGAATCGTTCAGAACACCGGTGACGAATGAACTTTTTTCAAATGACTCTGTGACGAAAGGTAATCCATCATTACAATC
Source organism: Pseudoalteromonas sp. bablab_jr011 (assembly GCF_016464045.1). Taxonomy (NCBI): domain Bacteria; kingdom Pseudomonadati; phylum Pseudomonadota; class Gammaproteobacteria; order Alteromonadales; family Pseudoalteromonadaceae; genus Pseudoalteromonas; species Pseudoalteromonas sp. bablab_jr011. Next base: position 16,624 of record NZ_JACDWU010000219.1, read on the forward strand.
TGAATCAGTTAAAACCACTGAACTTGTTTGGCACTATCAAAACGCGACACTTCAAACAAATGCGGTACTTTTCTATAATGAACTTAATGACTTTATTGAGACTGTGCCCTTTCAAGGCAGTGACACACTGTTCACTTTTGAAAACTCACTCAACACTGATAACCGTGGTTTAGAGCTGGATGCTACATGGCAATATAATAAAAAATTTGCGCTTACGGGAACCTATACACACTATTTCCATGAGCCGATAAATGCCAGTTTTAAACGCTTTGCCAGCTTAGTTACCCGTTATAACTTAAACGATAGTTGGCAACTAAGCCTAAACATTTTATGGCGTGACCAAGTGAATGCGGCTTTATTAAACGGTGATGAGTTTAACCAATCGGCTTACAGTTTATTAGGAGGCACGGTTAAATGGCAATTGAATACGCATAGTCATTTAATGTTTAAAGCTGAAAACGTATTGGGTAAAAACTATAACGTGTTTGATCCACGTGTTGAGAATGGCTCTGTCGCTGGTACAACAGAAGAATTATCGCTACACTACCAAATCAATTTCTAGCAGTGTCGTGTTTAAGGTCTGAATGTCATCATTAAGTAAAAAGTTAGTTGCGGCAGGTGCTATTTTAATATTGCTGCTTGTATTGGTTTTTTACATTGGTCGACAACACGATTACACAAAAGCCAGTCAATTAAGCCGTGTGCAAGCGGTGCAATTAAGTCACTATTTTTCAAGTGAACTTGAACGGTTTCAAACGATCCCAGCCTTAGTGAGTGCTAATGATTTAGTAAAGACGTTTGTAACTAACCAAGGTGTTGGTGAACAAGCCGTCAATTATTATCTTGAAGATATCCAGCGTGCAAGTGGTGCATCAGATGTTTATTTAATGGACTTATCTGGCTCTGTTGTGGCCAGTAGTAATTGGCAAGTCGATTACACCTTTCTTGGCAGTAACTTTGCGTTTAGGCCGTATTTTTATTTAGCGAAAAAAGGTGAAAAAGTTGCTTACTTTGCACTAGGAATGCGCTCAAGTGAGCGGGGTATATACTTCTCTGAACCGGTTATTGCAGACGGTAAAGTAATTGCCGTCGTGACATTAAAAGTGAATGCAAAAAAGTTTGAGCAAGACAGGCAATTGCTAAATGCGTCAGACAGTACGCACTTTCATATTTCTCTTGAAGACAGTGTTATCGTGATGTCTGATGTGCAAAGCTGGCGTTTAAATTCGTTAAAAGCGCTTAGCGAAAAGCAAATGGAAACGCTTGTAAGTTCAAGGCGATACCTATCACATACGCCAAGTTTATTAGCTTATACTTCTAAGCCTTTAAGTGATAATACGGCTGAGCAAACCATCGAAATAAATAATAAGCGAGTGCGATTTATTAGCGCGTTCGAAACCATCGAGATTATTAATGCGAAGGCCAGCGTGCTGGTAGATATAAGCGGTTTAGAAGTTGCACAAATACCACGTTTACTGTGGTTTAGTGTGTTTTATATGATAGTTGTCGTGCTGATACACATGAGTATGGTTCGTTTCGCGGGTTATAAAAAACTCTTATTTTCAAGACACAGTCTTGAGCAAGAAGTGATAGAGCGTACGCATGCACTCGAAAAAGCGCAAAAGGCACTTGTCCAAGCTGCTAAGCTGGCTACGATAGGCCAGTTAAGTGCGGGTATTAATCATGAAATAAACCAGCCATTAAGTGCCATGAACACTTATTTAGTCAGTGCAAAGCGATTGCTTATGAAAGGCAATATTGAACAAGCATCAGAAAACCTTGTATTGGTGCAATCGCTCATTGAGCGTGTACATAAGATCGTTGCTCAACTTAAGCATTTTAGTAAGCCTGCACAAACGCAACTGCGTGAACAGAGCTTATCGCGGATGCTTAAAAATGCATTAATGATCGCCAGTGCTCAATTAAAGCAAGATGATATTGATGTTAAAACAGCCGACATCTCAGAACATATCACGGTATGGGTCGACAGTGTAAAGTTTGAACAAGTATTAGTGAATGTAATCACCAATGCCAGCCAAGCGATGGCTGAATGTGAAAAACGCGAATTGAGTTTTGAGCTTGAATTATTTGACGACAGAGTGAAGTTTTCGATATTAGACACAGGCCCAGGCATTGACCAACATGCATTAGGCAGTATTTTTGAGCCATTTTACAGTACCAAAACCAGCAATGGTTTGGGGTTAGGGCTGTCTATCTCCCGACAAATTATCGACTCATTCAATGGTCGATTAAGTGCCCATAACCGCCCTGAAGGGGGCGCACAGTTTATTATTACACTACAAAGCAATAAGGAAACCTCATGAGTTTAGTTGCCAATGCCTGCCAACAGGTGATCGTTATTGATGATGAAGCGGTGATCCGTGATTCATTAAAGCAACTGCTCGAGATTGAAGGCTATCAGGTGCAATGCTTTAGCGAACCAACGGCGGCGTTATCTAAACTAAGTCGTCGTTTTGAGGGGGTTGTATTAAGCGATATTAATATGCCTAAGATGGATGGTTTAACCTTTTTAGAACAAGTTAAGGCATTTGATAGTGAACTACCGGTTATTTTTCTAACGGGCTTTGCAGACGTGTCTGTCGCAGTAAAAGCCATGCAATTAGGGGCTTATGACTTATTTGAAAAGCCGCTAACTGAGCAGCTATTAGATTGCATTGCGCGAGCATGCGATAAACGCGCGTTGGTGATGGAAAACCGTGCATTGAAAATTGCTGTCGAAAAAACATCAGCACCAGGTGTGCGAATTTTGGGTGAAACCGAACAAATGCAGCAGATGATGCATTTACTCAATGCCGTGATTGATACGCCAGCAGATGTATTAATTGAAGGCGAAACAGGCACCGGAAAAGAGCTAGTTGCTCGCTACCTCCACGACCAAAGTAATCGTTCATCAGCAAATTTTGTTGCCATAAATTGTGGCGCAATTCCTGAGCAGTTAATTGAGAGTGAGTTATTTGGTGCAGCCAGTGGCGCGTACACGGGGGCAACACAATCACGACAAGGTAAGTTTGAATTTGCTAAAGGGGGAACGGTATTTTTAGATGAAATAGAATCGACCCCAGCAAGTTTGCAGGTTAAGTTATTACGCGTGCTTGAAGAGCGAAAAGTTACTCCCGTTGGTGACAATCATGCTGTTGATCTTGATGTGCGTATTGTTGCAGCAACCAAGGTTGATTTACTTTCTTTAGTCGAAGCGGGTGAGTTTAGAGCCGATCTTTATTATCGACTGAACCTCGTTAAAGTGAGTATCCCTGCGTTACGTGATCGTAAAGCTGATATACCGTTGCTGTTTAAACATTTTAGCTCCATTGCGGCGACTCGATTCCATAAACCACCTGCAACACTGAATAGCGAAGCTAAACAACGTCTGTTAGCCTACGATTGGCCTGGCAACGTGCGTGAACTTAGAAACCAAGCAGAACGCGCTGTTTTGTTGGGCTCTGACTTAGCATTTGCCACTAATAATGATAGTAACAACGAAATTCAACTCGCCCAAGATCTCAGTCTCGCTGAAAAAATGAGTTTTTATGAGCAGTCACTGATTGAAGAAGCACTTGAGCGAAACAATGGCAGTATTAAAAATACCATGCAAACCCTGCAAATCGCCCGTAAAACACTCTATGACAAAATGAGTAAGTACGGTATTAATCGTGAAATGTTCAAGGATTAAGCAATCACAAAGTGGGTGTGGGTGGATTAAGTGACATCGCATCTTAAAAAATGTGTGGAAATCCGCACATAAAAACAATGCCAATAAATTGATTTAATCATAACTATATGTATTTTAAGTTTTTTAAATTTATTGTGTGAGTTGGCAATTAATTTGCCTCTAGTGTTAGGAACAACAATTTGAACCTAATATAAAGGGGCGCATAATGACAACAATAGTAACTTATACAAAAACTCGCGTTGCAGCGGGTATAATTTTAGCGTGTTTTGCAAGCTCATCTATGGCTGCTGACTACGCTGTATATGGAAAAGCCGAAGTTCAAATAGCCAACACTGATACTGGTGTGATGCGCTATGCTGATGAAGGTACGCAAATTGATGCACCTTTTTCTCGTATAGGCATCAAGGGCAGTCATAAACTCACTGAATCATTAAAAGCTGTGTTCAAATACGAAGTACAAGTAAAAGGCTTTGAACACGATGATACTAATGAGCCATTCTCAGCACGTAATACATATTTAGGCTTAGCGGGCGATTTTGGTGAAGTCGTCGTTGGTCGTAATGACACGCGCTTTAAATATTCAGAAGGCAAACTTGACGGTTTTAACGAAACACAAGCTGATATTGCGCAGTTGATCCCAGGGCAAGACCGGATTGGCGACACCATTACCTATAGCTCTAAAACATATGCGGGTGCTTCATTAGCGTTAACATACGCGCCAAAAGACGATAGCAGTAATGATGAGTCAGGGTTTGCTGCAACCGTTATTTATGGTGACCGTGCATTAAAATCAGCTAATTATTATGTTGCAATCAGTCATGTTGATGCTCTTAATAAATTAACGGCAAGTCGCGTTGTCGCGGCGTGGAAACACGAAAATCTTCAGTTAGCCGGTTTAATCCAACGTAGTGAATCAACAGACGGGACTAAAGAAGGCAATGGTTATGCTGTAAGTGCAAGCTATGCAATTGATAAATGGGTCCCTAAATTACAATACGTAAAAGACGACTCTAAAATTCGCCATGCTGAAGAAGGTAAACAATGGACAGCAGGTGTTGACTATGTATTTGATAAACAAACAACTGCATACTTATTCTATACTGATTTAGACCTTGATATTGAATCAGATAACAGCATTGCACTTGGCCTTAAGTACAAGTTTTAAGGAGTCGGTATGTCATTAGTTAATCAAACAAAAGACGGCACAGAGCAACGTCCGTTGATGACCACTGTGATGCTTTTATTGGGTCCATTAGTGATGCTATTAACATGCTTAATAGACCCACCAGCAGGGATGAGTGAACCCGCACTTAGAACAGCAGGCCTTGCATTTTGGATGGCATCTTGGTGGGTGAGTGAGGTTGTGCCAATTCCAGCTACTTCATTATTACCACTGGTTATATCACCTCTTGCTGGTATAGCAGCAATCAAAGGGGTTGCAGCACCGTATGCTCACCCTTTGATCTTTTTATTCTTGGGCGGTTTTTTAATTTCTATCGCGATGGAGCGTTGGGGGCTACATAAACGTATAGCACTTAATACAATGCTTCGTGCGGGAACGAAACCTAGCCTACAAATTTTAGCGATGATGTTGGTGACGGCATTTTTATCAATGTGGATG
>NZ_JACDWU010000220.1:0-1539 GCF_016464045.1 Pseudoalteromonas sp. bablab_jr011
GACATATATGGACGCTCCCTTGAAGTCAAGACGAGCTAATGTATAAACATCAAAATTGATGCCTTTATTTTATTATCATGTATCTCATATCACAGTAATGATGCGTCACAAGCTTGCTGAAAAGCAAAGGTACTGACATATATTCGAGCTATGGTGTCATGGTTATCATGCGCCATGCTCCTAATGAGCTTCGTACCAAGGGACCTAAAAAATATTCACCCAAACGAGATTTAATCTCGTGTCTTTATCTGGTTAACCTTGGTTAGCGTGCGCTTTTTGTTTCATTATAAGTGAAGTACATACAGGATAAGCGTATGTTACGACTTAAGTGCCCAAACACCCACTCAGGTTTTAAAACCTATGTCATAACCAGGCTGTCTTAAGTCGTAAACTCGGGTGTGATTGGTGTGTAAAATACGCATAATTAAGCATCCTTTTGTGTATTCTGCACATACTGAGGAGAGTAGAGAGTTTGCTTGGTCAGCAATATCCACATCAGTCGAGCCAATCTGTGTGCGGTGGCGACCACCACACAATTAAAGTGTTTTTTCTCGCGCAACTGGTTTATCCACTGGCTTAGCGCATCTGTTTTATGGTGGCTTCTGGCGATAAGGGCGCGAGCACCGTGAATAAGTTGTTTTCGCAGGTAACTGTTACCTCGCTTAGTAATACCAGACATTTTACTTTTATCGCCTGACGCGTATTGTTTTGGAGTTAATCCTAGCCAGACGCCCAGCTCTTTTGCATTTTTAAATGCCTGACCGTTCCCGATTGACGCTGCATAGGCCGAGGCATTGAGTACACCCACGCCAGGAATAGAGTGAAGTATTTTAGCGTTTGTATCCCGTTCAACGTGTGCAGTAAGCATCGCTTCAATGGCTTTAATGCGTTTAACAAGGGTTTTGTACTCAGTGTAAATATCACTCACCATTATGCGCAGCTGAGGGCGAAGCTCAGAATCACTTTCTAAGGCAATTATCCCTTGCTCTAATGCCTTCATACCGACAGGAAATACATACCCAAAATCGACCAATAAACCGCGTAACTGGTTGGTTGCAGCAATCCTGTTTTGCAGAAGTCGCTCACGTATCTTATGGAGCATGAGTATTTCTTGCTGAGCTTCGGTTTTAATAGGAACGAATTTAATATGAGGGCGTAAGCTTGCTTCATAGATAGCAAGGGCATCGTTACTGTCGTTTTTATTACCGCGAACAAAGGGGGTAACGTGTTGTGCAGGGATAAGGTCAACGGTATGACCGTAAGACGAAAATACTCTTCCCCAGTAGTGGGAAGAATAACAGGCTTCCATCACCACGCGGCACGGAGGGGTATTCGCCATGAAGGCGTTGAGTTTAGCTCTGTTTAAACGTTTATTGCATTCTCTTTTATAGTTAGAATTAAAGCCAGCGACTTGGAATACATTTTTTGCCAAATCAATTGATAATGTGCTAATTTTCATGACGGACGTTCCCTTTTAACTGAGTGTGAGTTAACCAGTTTGGCGCATTGACGCCGTTTAGGGGAGCGTCCATCTCATCA
>NZ_JACDWU010000221.1:0-1118 GCF_016464045.1 Pseudoalteromonas sp. bablab_jr011
CTTATACCATTCCGCTTAAATATCTGATCTAATATAGGCTATATAAAATCACTGGTGATTAGCATTGAACCCAAACATATCTGAACAACTTTTAGCGCTTTCTCGAAAAGAACCAAATGCACGAAAACGCATGCGATTGCTCGCAGTGTCTTTATTTTATGATGGTAATAGCCGAACCGATATTGCAAAACGTCTAAACACAGCAAGAAGTAGTGTGAATAAATGGGTTTCTAGTTACCTAGAGCATGGACTGGATGGTTTAGACAATAAGCCTATTCAAGGACGTCCATCAAGGCTGCAACCCCAGCAACTTGAACAACTGTCTGAATTTATAAAGCGCACGAACACAGAACTTCGTGGTGGCCGTCTTACCGGCGAAGACATTGTGCATTACATTCACACTGAATTTGGTGTTCATTACCACTTAAATCATGTCTATAAAATTCTAAAGCAACTTGGCTTTAGTTGGATCACAAGCCGCTCTAAACACCCAAAACAATCATTACAGAGCCAAGACGCTTTTAAAAAACTTCCAACTGGAAACGATCCTTCACACACCAGGACACCTTCCTCTTGATCGGATCGACGTATGGTTTCAGGATGAAGCACGATTTGGCCAGCAAAATCCGACTACGCGCATTTGGGCTGAAACAGGCACTCGGCCACGGATTGTAAAACAACAGCAATTTGACTATGGATATTTATTTGGCGCGGTATGTCCAGCCACAGGCCAGACAGAAGCGTTAGTAAGCCCATTTGTAAATAAAGAAGCAATGACGCAGCACATGCGTCAGATATCACACGCGACACCTGCCGGAAGGCATGCTGTCGTGATAATAGATGGCGCAGGCTGGCATACATACGATACAGCTGCAGAATTTAAAAACCTAACCCTGATAAAGCTCCCACCTTATTCACCAGAGCTAAATCCAATAGAGCAAGTATGGAGCTGGATACGACAACATTGTTTATCCAATAGAGTGTTTTCGGGCTATGACGAAATTGTCGATGAAGTTTCAAAGGCATGGAATCACTTTATTTCAATCCCGGATCGAGTGAAGAAAATGTGCAATCGGGAATGGATTAAATTGATTTAATCTTTATGCGGAATGGTATTA
>NZ_JACDWU010000222.1:0-1143 GCF_016464045.1 Pseudoalteromonas sp. bablab_jr011
AGAATAATCGTGACCAATTAGGTGAAAGGTTGATTTACCTAAATCAATACCTATGACTTTTGCAACTGACATGATGGTTTCCTCCTGTAATAGCCAACACTATGAGTTTAGCTAATGGGTGGGGCGTACCATCTAATTAACGTGTCAGGGACTTTTCTAAATTAGCAACGCACAGATAGCAATACGTACGGCTGTGTTTATCAGACCTGTTTATTCAATAACTTTATCGAGTCCGTTCAAAAGTACCGTTCACATCACGCGTGTAACTTTCCCGTGTGCAATTCGTTATTAGCGCTTACATGGCAAGGCCTCTAGGTTAATACGACAGTGTAACCTAGAGTGCCGCCGCACCTGTTTTTAATGTGAAATGGTAGATACACCGGCAATTATTTTAATAAATACTCACCTTTTGCTTATTCGTAAAAGTGCTATGCGTTAAATTATGATTAAGCGGAACTAAGGCGACAGGTTAATTTTTTCAGCGCCGCAGATAGTTAAAAAATTTTGTTAGTATCAAAGAAACATAAAAAATGAAGGTAACCAGGCACGAGGCCTGGTTGAAAATCAACGATAGTAAAATGGCATGGATGCCACGTTCTAACCGCCAATCTTTTACGGCAATTTAAGATTACACTGCGGTTGGGGCACTATCAATATTAATGAGCACGCGAATGAAAATAGATATTCATTATAAAGTGAAAGTAGAAGGAAGGTTTTCTATTAATTTAATTTCCCTAATTTCTGTAGCCCAATTGGTTATAAGTTTAATAGGTTAATTGTTAGGTAGGGGGTATTGCAGGTCAAAGTGTGATACCCCATTATTTTAGCCGCTAAAATTAAAGTTTCACCGGTGAAACTCAGTTGTTGGATGAAGGTCTTGTGTTTGATTTTCTGCTATCAGTTAACAAATATAAAAATTAATTATTTATCATTATGTTTTCATTTTTTGACAATGCTAAAGGCGTGAACTATAAATACCTTTCAATTGATATTAAAAGGGAAAGTGAACTACTCGCGCCTAAAGGCATCGAGCTTCCAAGATAATAGCCTAAGCTACTAACCTTTCTTTTTTGACGCTTCGTTGGACACCGCTAGTCGAGCTTTTGACTCGGCTAGTCTTACGATTGCCTCCACGTCCACTAT
>NZ_JACDWU010000023.1:0-307 GCF_016464045.1 Pseudoalteromonas sp. bablab_jr011
GAATACGGTTGAGGTAACCATAAAGATACAGTTTTAATAATGTGGCTGGATGATACTTAGGGCGGCCTGTGGACTTTAAAGTTAATCCTTTAAACCCCAATTCAGCTAGATTTAGTTCCTCAATGAAAACATCAATCACTCTGACCGTATTATCTTCACTGACGTAATCTTCCAACGATTCTGGAAATAACGTTGATTGGTCACGACTTTCACCGCTTATAAACTTTGACATACTGCCTCAACCCTCAACTGAATCAATAGTCTAATTATATAAATATCAGTATATTAAGTGAACTAAATGTATAGA
>NZ_JACDWU010000223.1:0-42787 GCF_016464045.1 Pseudoalteromonas sp. bablab_jr011
GGCAAAAATTTAGTTATTTAGTTGTTCTCGGCAATTGCTCCTGCATTGCTCTACCTCCTGCATCCATGCAGTCGTAAATCAGAAATTTTTAACGCAGGTAGCGACTGGTTTAATCACTCAAAATGATTAAGTATTTTTGCAAAATGGTATTAGTGGTCAAGGAAGTATGCCACACGCTGTGATTGATGTATGGGGTCAAGTTTGGCAATACTTTAGTAATGAGCAGTGCCCACACATTCGCGCTTATAAAACTGACTACGAGTTTTATAAAAGTAGCGATGAGGTTGAGGTGTTTATTTCTGTTGAATAGCAATGCACTAAACAACGCGTGTAAACCCCCATTACAAATTGACTAAATACGCCGCTTAATGCGGCGCTGGCTATTTATAAAAACTCAGTGCTATTTGTTCAGCTTTTGCATAGGCGTTAGTGAGTGAACGCTGATGCCTTTCATCATTAAACTCTTGGTATTCACTTGCAATTTCGTCGATTTTCTCAACGCCTAAATACAGACTCAATGTGCGTAGATGAGGCACTAAATGGCTCATATGCTCGCGTATCCCACCTTGCTCGAAGCCAAACTCGCCTGTAGAGGTAATGATCACTAAGCGTTTACCATTTAGCAGCGGTTTTAAAGGAAAATCACCACGTCCTAAGTCAAAATCAAAAGTTTTGTTAATGCGAACTATTTGATCAAACCATGCTTTTAGTTGCGCGGGCATACCGTAGTTATACATAGGAGTTGAGATCACGATAGTGTCGGCCTTAGCGACTTCACTAATAAGTTCATCTGACTCAGCAAGCAGCGCTTGTTGTTCTATGGTTTGCTTATTAGCCGGTGTGAACACAGCACCTATCCACGCTTGAGTAATAAAAGAAGGCGGGTGAATCCCTACATCACGATAGATATACTCAGCTATTGCATTAGTATTTTGTAAGCAGCTTATAAAATGTTTAGCAATATTCTTTGAAATTGAATCATGGCTTGAATTATCATTTTTTGCCGCACGTACGCTAGCATCAATATGTAGAAGGGTAGTCATAAGTAAAACCTCATTAGTTAATGTATGGGTATCATCAATAAATTGAGGCGTTTTAACAAACGAGTTAAAATTCACTATAAGTAAGTTATACTCAGCTATAAATCTGCGAGAGTTTTTTATGCAAGTATCATTACAATCCTTAAAAGCCTTTGAGTCGGCTGCGCGCTTGGGCAGTTTTAAAGCTGCAGCTGCAGAACTTGCGATTACGCCTACCGCAGTTTCACATCATATAAGTAACCTCGAAAGTCGTTTAAACACCGATTTATTTCATCGTGAAGTAAGAAAAATCACCTTAACTGAAACGGGTGAATACTTGAGCCTGAGCACTTCAAAAGGGTTTAAACTAATTTTTGATGCGCTAGACACGCTAAGCCAAGCAAATAACCACATTCGGATAACAACCACCTCATCGCTTGCCGCAATGAGGCTAATACCTGCTTTACATACGCTAAACACACAGTATCCACAATTAACGCTCGATATATCAACCAGTGAAGCGCTGGATAAACAATTGCATACTTTACCCGTTAGACTTGGGAATAAAGAAGAAATCAACGAAGCTGATATCATAAAATATGAGGCTTTTAATGTCTTTGCTGCAAGCACGCACCAGCGCGCACCTTGGCTAAATGGGCACGTTACTTTGTACACTAGTCAATGGAAAAACAACGCATTAGCTGCGCCCCCTCTCACTGAGTGGCTGACTAAAAACAACCAAAGCTCATCGCAGTTCGAGATTAAGTCGTTTGATCAGGAGTTATTTGGTATTCAACAAGCATTGGCAAATAATGGCGCTGTATTTTGCTCAAACACGTTGGTCAAACCCTATGTTGATGCAGGGTTACTCACACACTTTAAGAGCCGTGCTGTAGAATCACAGCTTTGTTATTACATACCCGATAAGTCTCGCTTTGAGACAAACACACATAAAACCGTAATTGAGTGGTTAGAGCGATTATTAAATTAAACATTTAGTAATCTGTAACGGGGGTTTACAGCTTGCATAAAAAAGCCGCAGTTTAAGTTATTAAGCTGCGGCTTTTACTAAAAGCTAAATTACGGCTTGAGTAAATGCTTTTCAAAGAAGTTAGCCATCATCGTGTGATAATGCAGGGTCGTGCCTTCACCTTCACGCAGGCTGTGAGAGCGGTTCGGGTATGAGAAAAACTCGAACTGTTTATTGTGCTTAACTAATTCGTTAATTAAACGTTCTGAACCTTGGTAATGCACGTTGTCATCGCCAGTGCCGTGGATCAGCAACAATTTACCTTGCAAGTCTTTGGCAAAAGTAATTGGCGAGGTATTGTCGTAACTTTCAGGATCCGTATTTGGATTACCAGCATAACGCTCTTGATAGATGGTGTCGTACAAGCGAATATCAGGGACTGGGGCTGAAGCAATGCCCACTTTGTACTTGTCGCCATGGCGGAATAACAAGTTAAGTGTTGAGCTGCCGCCACCTGAGTGACCCCATACGCCAACACGGTCAGTATCAATTACATCCCAGCGCTTTGCCATTGCATCAAGTGCATCCACTTGGTCGCGCACAGTGATTGAGCCAATTTTTTTGTAGATTGATTTACGCCAATCTCGGCCTTTCGGCGCACGTGTACCGCGATTATCAACCGAGGCAACAATAAAGCCTTGTTGTGTTAAGTACGACTTATACAAGTAACTGTTGCCTTCCCAGCGGTCTTGAACTGTAGAACCCCATGGCTCACCGTATACATAAAATACGATAGGGTACTTTTTGCTTTTATCCATATTAGCAGGGAACATAATGTAACCATCAAGCTCAACACCATCACGGGCATTTACTGTAAAGAACTCGTGTGTTGGTAATTGTTCAGTTGTAAGCTTTTCTTTTAGCGCTTTATTCTCAACTAAGGTTTTCACATTGCTGTGATCACTTACTTTGATGATTTCTTTCATGGGGGGTGTGCCAAACTTAGAGTAGGTATGCATTGCCCATGATGTGTCTTTCGACATGTAGTAGCTATTAGAGCCATCAAATGACTCTGGCGTTACACGCATCGGTTTTGTGCTTCCATCAAGCGATGTACGAAATAAATAACGCTGGCCCGGATCATCAGGTGAAGCTGTGAAATACATCACATTTTTATCTTCGTTTAACGCCAACATATCAATAATGTCGTATTCGCCCGGCGTTAAATCAATGATACTTTTGCCATCACGAGAAACACGATAAAGATGACGCCATCCATCTCGCTCACTGTGCCAAATAAAGAATGTGCCATCTTTTGACCAGTTAGCTTTATAGAACCACTCAATGAATGCATCGTCTTTGTCTTCAAGAATTTTAGTTAGCTGTTGCTTTTTCCAATCAAATAACCACACTTTGTTGTGGCTTTGCGGGCGATTAAGATCTTGGATCATTAATGACTCTCCCGTGCCAGCCCAGCTAATACGTGGGATATAACGGTCACGGTTATCGCCACCCAGTTCTGCCCAACGCGTTTTTTTATCACTTAAGCTTACCACACCAACTTTTACGGCAGAGTTCATTTCGCCCGCTTTTGGATACGGAAACTCTTTGAGTGTCGGATAAAGCTCGTCGGTGTTATTGATCATAGTGAAATATTTCACACCACTGGTATCAAGCTGCCAATAAGCGATAGATTTATTGTCAGGGCTCCAACGGAATCCATCTCGAATAGTAAACTCTTCTTCGTATACCCAGTCAAAGTTACCGTTAACGAGGGTGTCATTGCCATCGGTAGTTAATGCAGTAACCGCTTTGCTGCCTACTTTTTCCATGTAGATATTGTTATCACGCACATAGGCCACTTTAGAGCTATCTGGTGAGAACTTTGCGAACATTAATTTTTTAGCTTCAACGTTTTCACCACCTAATTGATACAGCGAGTCTGTCTCTAGGTTTAAAAGCCAAAAGTCACCACGGCTACGTGAACGCCAAACTTGCTCACCATTGGTAAACACCATCAGCCACTTGCCATCTTTTGACCACTGATAACTTTCAACGGTTAACGGCTCTTTTTCGCCTTCTGGGATCAGTTTTTCGTAGCTAACAAGCACTTTTCGATTTGTACCATCGGCATTATAAAAAACAATGTCGTTGCCTTTTACACCATGTTCATCGTCTTTGGCTTTATCGTCTTGTTTGTTTTTATCGCTTTCACGCTCTTCAAGCACTGTGTAACCCGTGCCGTCGTCGAGCCATGTGAAATAGGTGCTACGTTGTGCTTTAAAGTCTTTGTCTTTGTATATTTGCTCAAGTGAAAGAGGATTAGAGTTTGCGCTCACTGTTGTGGTTGTATTGGCCTGCTCAGTACTTGAGCATGCTTGTAGTCCCAAACCTGCAACAACGGCAAACGCGAGGGCTGATGTTTTTATTAAGTTCATTTTGTTATCCCTTGGTTTTAACTAACCTAGCGTAGCAAAATAAGTTAATAAAATCTGAGTTTTTATCGTATAAACAAGGGGGTTGAACTTAATCATCCCACAAAAACATACTGGCATGTTTATTAGCAATACGCAGTTCATATATATCACTACATGGTCGACTAGCGGCTCCGTAACACACATGCAGTGGTAACAAATGCTCCTCACGAGGATGATTAAAGCGTGCTGCTGGCGCCATTTGCCATTCTAATAACTTAGCGTGACGCTGTTGTTCTGTAAGCGATGTATTACCGCACACATCAACAAGCCACTGCTCAAAAGCGAGATTTTGCATTTTGATTTCGGCTGTTTCCGGTGTAAAAAAAGCGCGCATATTATGGAAAGTAAACCCTGAGCCTATAATCAATAGGTTGTCGTAATGCAGGTTTTGCAGCGCTTCGCCTATTGCTAGATGCACGTTTGGTAATAGGCTAGGGTGCAACGACAACTGCACGCAAGGTATATCTGCGTCTGGGTACATTATCTTCAAAGGGACATACATGCCATGGTCGAAGCCTCGAGTGGGGTTCAACTCACTGTCAATATGTGCAGTTGTGAGTGCTTGATGAACTTGCTCAGCAAGCACTGGCTCACCGGGACATGGGTATTCTATAGAATATGCAGAATCCGAAAATCCATAATAATCATATATAAGCTCAGGCGCAGCGGAAGAGGTAATATTTATTGGGTTGGCTTCCCAATGGGCACTGATCATCAAAATAGCTGATGGCTTTTTAATTTTTGCTGCAACAGATTGCAAACAGGTAACCATATCAGCATGACTGGCATCGCCTAATAGTGGCATTGGGCCACCACCATGAGAAACAAAAAAGACGCGTGGCTTTTGCATAAACGGGCTCCTTACTTACGTTGTTATGTATAGTGCACGCACAGAGGCTCAATAACCAGCCACATAAATGCACAGCTTAGGTGTGATTTTACACACAAACAGTTTGTAAGTACTAACTTAACAACCATACAGTATTCATTGCGGGTATTTTCCCTTTAAGCCCCCCTTCTAATGGCTCTCGACAAAGTAAGGTTAATTGATAATACGCGTCGTAATGCTGATGAAGCTCGTTGGCAGTAACGTTAAATGGAGGACCTGAAAACTCACTCTGTTGATACTCAAACACCACAACCAATTGCTGCGCTTTATTGGCTAACTGTAAAATGTGTTGCGTGTAACGTACTCGCATTGATAATGGCAATGCCACTAATGCCGCTCTATCATACACAGCGTTTACCGTACCAAGTTGTTCAGGAGTCAATGTAAATATATCTCCCACCCACACAGTTAAATTAGCGCTCTGATAACACGTTAGTGTGCCATGGTTAGTAATCTCTGGTGTGAGGTTTAATTCTTGACAAAGCTGCTTAATTGCAATTTCACTTAACTCAGCGCCCACAACTTTCATGCCGCTGGCTAACAAAAAATGAATATCGTGCGTTTTGCCACATAGAGGCACAAATACGGTATCGCCAGGTTGCAAACTCAAGTTGGTAAAATACTGATCCAGGTAACGATTAACATCCCCTTCATGAAATCCTATTTCATTATTTTCCCAACGATTATGCCAATGTTTTGCGTCCATCAATAACTCCTAAATAAACAACACAAATTGAGCTGATAAATATAACCCTACACCAAATAGTAAATGGGTGGTGAGAGTTTTCAAACGTGCTTGGTTTGGCTTAGCTGTATTAACAGCCATAACTCCTAATCCTAAAGCAGGTTGCATAACAAAAAATGGCATGACCGTGCTGAACAATCCGAATAAACAGGCAGGTAAAAATAGCGGTGAAGTCATCCATTCCTTACCAATTAATAACACAAAAAACAGAGAAAATAGGGCGCCGATGATGTAATGCAAAATCCAACCAACAACACATTCGCGTTCTTTAGCTTCACTGGCAGCAATATCGACATGTTTAAATTGCCCCGCTGCCATAGTAAGGGCCCAACGCCCAACAGAGCAAAAGTTTAATGTAGTCTGGTTAAAGCACTTTTTAAAAAAATAACTCCATATATCAATTGAAAGCGTGGCAACAAGGCCAATAACTATCGCCTGAATAAATTGAAGGAAGGTCATATTTATACCAAGTAGTGAATCATAAAAAACATGATAAACAATTACAAAAATGCTAAAAACAACAACATAAACAAACTATGATTGCATAAATGAAATGATGATTGATGACATTGCACTGTTCATACATATCGTTAAACAAGGCGGAGTTACAGCAGCAGCCGATTACCTATCTGTACCAGCAGCAACAGTTTCAAGGCGATTACAACGGCTTGAACAGCGCGTTGGTGAAAAACTATTAAATCGTACAGCAAGGCAATGCACATTAACTCACGTTGGCGAAGTGTACTTTCAAAGCTACGTAGAGTTAGTGGAGCAATTTGAGCAAACTCACCATCAATTAAACGATCAAAAAGCGAAATTAACGGGCAAGCTAAAAGTACTCGCCCCCCTGAATATTAGCCATGGATTTTTAAAACCTATGTGGCTTGCCTTCACGAAACACTACCCAGAAATTCAACTTGAGTTACTGCTAAACAACCAACGTGACGATCTCAGTAAAAACCAAGCAGATATCGCTATTCGTATTGGTCCGCAAACTGATTCACACTACCAACAAAAGAAACTAGGCAGTGTCGATACATTATTTGTCTCGACAGAGCGCTATTTAAGTGACGCTCCCTCACTCAGTACCCCAGCAGATTTAAGGCAACACCGGCTTATAGGCACGACGCTCAGAAATAAATGGCAACTAAACAACCTAAAAACAGGCGAAACACAGACTTACATGTGCCGGTTTGCTAGCACATTTAACGACACCGGTTTTGTGAAATACTTAGTCTGTGATGGCCAAGGTGTGGCGTTGTTACCACGCTTTGAGATTATTGATGAGCTTAAAAGTGGACAACTCAAGCAAGTGCTCCCTTTATGGCGTGGTGAAAGCAGAGAGATATATGCAATTTGGCCAAGCGGGCGATTACTTAGTAAAAAAGCGGTTTGTCTAAAACAGTTCGTGACACAGTTTATTTCTGAAACACTATAGCCATGCGTATTCCATTTGTTTTGCTGTTAATAAAGCGTGCTCTTTATTTATCAGCTCTGCCACTAACGCTAAGCTCATATCAATGCCTGCAGAAATACCACCAGACGTGGTAAATTTTCCATCGGTTACCCAACGTTTATTGGCAATCACTGTCAAGTCTTTAAACATAGCAGCGAGATCACTTTGATCCTGCCAATGAGTTGTGACATTTTTTTTGCATAACAGCCCTGTTTTAGCTAACAAAAATGCGCCTGTGCAGACACTCGCAACCCGTTTTGTTGTTGATGCGGTGTGGGTTAACCACTCAATCACTGCGCTTTTTTCAAGCTCATGCGTATGGTCGCCACCAACCACTATAAACACATCAAGTTCTGGGCAATCAGCAAAGCTGTAATGGGGGTTTACACTGAATCCGCCACGCGCATTCACAGGGCCGTTAGTCTGTGCAATTAAACTTACTTGCCAATCATTGTTGGCTAAACGCTTTGCGGTGCTGAACACTTCAAACGGACCCGAAAAATCAAGCACTTCAGCATCATCATAAATGTAGATCCCAATATTCATACAATTGTTCCTAATATGTGGATTTATTTATCCAGTAAAAAATCGTACTATGCCATTTTTGCAGAGCGTTAATAACATATTATTAAATTAGTACTGTATACAAATAAATCTTTAAGGCATTGTTAATGCGTTTATTATTATTACTGTGTGGCCTGCTTGTTGGGTGTAAATCAACAGAGCAAACCGTCACTGAAATCAGTGAAATATCGCCAGGTACAGTTTTGTATCAAGGCGAGACATCAAGACAAAATGTTGAAATGTTCGAAAGCGTGCTTGTGAATAGCAAAAACAAAATCGATACCCTAGTGATCAACAGTGAGGGCGGCGATGTTATGGCTGGTCTCCATTTAGGCGGCTTAGTTCACGAGTATCAATTAAAAGTGATTGTACGCGAATTGTGCGCCTCATCATGTGCAAACTATGTGATAACGGCAAGCCCAGATGTTCGCGTTGAAGAGCAGGGGATCATTGGCTGGCATGGAGGAGCTTTGCAACCGTTATATGTGCCAATGGAGAAAAATACGCAAATAACAAATTACATTGCAAAGTGGCAAGAAGCAGAAAAACAATTTTTTGAAACGATTAATGTAGAACAGGCGATAACCATTATTGGGATGATGCCTGGCATAACCGAAAAACGTGATGCCCCGATATACAGTTATGATGTAAACACATTAAAACGCCTCGGCTTGCATATACAGTTTGAGGGGGGGCAAACTGGGCTATCTACCAAGGGTGAAAAAGTAGTGCAGATCTTTGAGCTTGAAGAGGCTGTGCTTAGCCATTTTTTAATGCTGAACAGAATCGTCTCGGCAGAGCTAATCAACTAACTAAAAAGCCAACATGTTGTTGGCTTTCACAAACGCATACGTGCGGGATATTTACGGGATTAATCAAGCTCTAACTGCGCTCTCTCGACACTGTCACTCGGGAGCTCTTTTTGCACAGATACACCCAACTCTTTAAACTCCGACGCTTGCTTAATTAAGTTTCCTTTTCCGCGATAAAGTTGTGAAAAGGCCTTATCGTAGCTTTCTTTAGCTCGATCGAGCTGTTTACCAACGCCTTCCATACTGGTTAAAAAGCCATTAAGTTTATTGTAAAAGCGCTCAGCACGGGCGGCCAATTCTTTTGAGTATTTTGTTTGCTCTTCAAATCGCCATAGTTGCTTCACAATATTTAAACTGGTTAGCAGGGTCGTTGGTGTCGCCACCAAAATATTCTTTTCGATCGCTTGCTGATATATATCACTCTGATATTTAAGCGCTTCAACAAATGCAGACTCAATGGGGACAAACATAACGACCACCTCGGGTGAGTTAATTCCTGGGAGTCTGTCGTATGCCTTACTGGCCAATTCATTGATACGCGATTGCACCGCAGTTACATGCTCTTTAAGTGCTTGTTGTGCTTCAAGCTCATTGTCGGCATTAACGTAGCGTGTATACGCATTGAGCGAGGTTTTAGCGTCGATCACTAAATGTCGTTCTTGAGGTAAATAAACCACAACATCGGGGCGCAGACGCCCGTCTTCAGTATTAAATGACACTTCTCGCTCATAATCGATTCCTGCGCGAAGCCCTGCGCTGTCTAAGACGTTTTCGAGCATTAATTCGCCCCAATTACCTTGTGTTTTCTTTTGCCCCTGCAAGGCGGTACTGAGCCTGTCTGCTTGTTCTGTTATGGCCTGGCTTTTTGCCTGTAAATGTAAAAGCTCGGTTTTTAATGCGGCACGTTGTTTTAAGTCTTCAACATGAATTAGCTCCATTTTATCGCGGAAGCCTTTTAACTCACCTTGAACGGGCTTTAATAACTGTTCAATACTTTCTTGGTTGAGCGTTTTAAACCGTTGTGATTTTTCTTCAAGAATTTGATTTGCTAGGTTTTCAAACTCTTTTTTGAGCTGTTCTTTACTGTCTTTTATATGATTAAGTTGTTCTTTAAAGTGCAGTTCTTTTTGTTCTAAGGTGCTGCGTAAAGTACTTAAATCGACATCGCGTTGATTTAGCATTGCTTTGGTGTCAGCGAGTTCTGCTTCAACTCGTCGCCAAAATTGATTAAATTGCTGCGCTTGCTTTTCTTGCTCGACAAAGCGGGTTTTAAAGTGTTGAGATTCATCACGTTGCTCTGCGTAATCTTGCTGTAACTGCGACAGTGTTAACTGACTTTCTTGTAACTGTTGTAGCTTCTGCTCTAATTGATTCTGCTGTAACTGATGGCTATTTTCCAGTGCGACTAACTGGCTTTTTAAGCGACTCTTTTGCAACGAAAGCACAGTACCTGCAGCCAATACTCCTAGTGCACAACCGCTTGCAATCTGAAGCCAATCAATGTGGCCTAATAGCTCTGTAATCATAATGAAAACTCAATAACTTAAAGACACTTCATCATAACGAATTACATGACAGCAGAGTAGGGGAGTAGGCATAAAAAAAGCCAGCTCAAGGTGAGCTGGCTCTAACATTACTAAATTTAGTAACCAAATGGGAAATCAACATAATGCTCATGTAAACTGCAATTTAACAACAAGCATAATAATAGACGCCACTAAATTTGATTAGTTCAAAAAAAGTTTAAAAAAATTTAATTTTTTATCAGCGCCAACATCTGCTCTTCATCAAACTGAGTAAAACTCATTGATTTATCAGTAAATAATGCATCAACTAACGCTTGTTTATGCTGCTGCATTTTAAATACTTTTTGTTCAACAGAGTTGGCCATAATCAATTTATACACAAACACAGGGTTGGTTTGACCTATTCGATATGCCCGATCGGTTGCCTGTTTTTCAACTGCAGGGTTCCACCATGGGTCAAAGTGAATCACGGTATCTGCTTGGGTTAAATTTAACCCGGTGCCACCGGCTTTTAGGCTTATTAAAAAGACTGACGATTCACCTTCGGTAAACTCTTCAATAACACGACTGCGATGTCGAGTTTGACCGGTCAACATACTAAAGGTAATTCCTAACTCACCTAAACGCTCTGCAATCACATCTAAAGCGGTCGTAAACTGGCTAAATATAATGACTTTACGACCTTCACTTAACATAACGGGTAAATGCTTAGAGAGCCATTCAAGCTTTGCACTACCCGCCTGAGTTGTTGGATCAATAAGTTTGGGATGACAACAAATTTGTCTTAATTTTAGTAACGCGTCCAAAAACGCAAGCTTACTCTTTTGCACACCTTGTTGGGCAAACAAGTCAACCAGCTTTTGCTCTAGCGATTGCGTTATACCGGTGTAAATTTCTTTTTGTTTCGCTTCGAACTCAAACTCTTTAACCAGCTCTGTTTTCTCGGGAAGTTCTTGCGTTACCTGCGCTTTTGTTCGGCGTAAAATAAAAGGCATGATCAGCGATTTAAGTTCATCGGCTCGTTTAACATCGTTATCGCGCTCAATAGGTGTTTGAAAATATGTTTTAAAGTGCGCTTGCGAGCCCAGGAGTGAGGGCATTGCAAAGTCGAGCAACGACTTAAGCTCAAACAGGTTATTTTCGATAGGCGTGCCACTTAAGCACAATTTAAAATCGGCATTAAGGCGCTTAACCAAACGCGATACCTGCGCGGCATCATTTTTAATGTACTGGGCTTCATCCAGAATGATGTTTTCAAAATACAGTGGCGAGTAATATGCAATATCACGTTTTAACAAAGGGTACGTTGTTAAAATGCAATCGGCCTGCGATAACTGCTGGAGTTGCTCGTTTCGTAACGAACCAAATACGGTGGTGATTTTAAGGTTACGCGCAAACTTATTAATTTCACTTTGCCAATTTCCTACCAAGCTGGTCGGGCAAACAATTAAAGTAGGGCCAGCTTGAGGCCGTTGTTTGGCATTCGCTAAAAAGGCAATAACTTGTAAGGTTTTACCCAATCCCATGTCATCAGCCAAAATCCCCCCCAACTGATGACGTTTTAAAAAGTTAAGCCAATCAACACCATGTTGCTGATACTCTCGAAGTTGTACACCGTCATTCAATCCCTGAATATCGGACTTTTTAACCACCGGATGGGTGTTCGTTAATTCAGTTAAATATGCATCAAGGGCATCATCAACAATACTGACTTTAATTGCTTTTTGGGCGATTAACTGGGGTAAAAATGACAACGGCATGAGTATTTCATCACGCGTTTTTATATGCTCAAAACGTTCGCGGTATTCATTAAGCTGAGTAATCGCTAACTTATCAACAACAGCAAAACGTTTACCTACGCTGAAATAATAATAACGTTCACTTTGACGATTGAGAGACTGAAAATTGTTATCCGCTGTAAAAAGTTGCTGCGTTTTTACACCAGAGATCACGATTTTACTAACTATTTGATGACCTTTTCCTCGCTCAACTTGAAGCGATATTTGCTTTAATGCTTTACTAACATCAAGTTCATCATTAATTTTCCAGCCGCGTTTAAGCAGGGTAGGGATAATTTCGAATTTCAACCAGTGTGCATGTATAACTGATTGTTTATTAAATACAAACTCGGTTTGTAAAGCCCCTTTACAAAATTCAAACCCTAAGTTCGTTAGCTCATTAACAACGGTATTCTCAAGCGATTGATTAATAATCCCCTCGGGGGCTTGGCTTAGTTCGTAAAGTGAATTTTGATAGTTAAATTGAAGCGATAGACCAATGTTTCCCTCATCGTTGCGTATGCTTATAACGGGAAAGACAGAACGTGATTGATTCTTTTTACTTTGCTTAAATGCATGCGGAATAACACCCTCACCAAAATTGTCATTGAGTTGTTGGTATACACGATCAAAGTTTTCGTTGTGTATCGCAGGCATGTTAG
The DNA here is from genome assembly GCF_016464045.1 of Pseudoalteromonas sp. bablab_jr011. Classification (NCBI taxonomy): domain Bacteria; kingdom Pseudomonadati; phylum Pseudomonadota; class Gammaproteobacteria; order Alteromonadales; family Pseudoalteromonadaceae; genus Pseudoalteromonas; species Pseudoalteromonas sp. bablab_jr011. Next base: position 12,899 of record NZ_JACDWU010000223.1, read on the forward strand.
CCAATAACGCAATTTCATCTGCAGTCAAAGGAGTTCGGATACGGCCAATTTTAAGTGTGTCTGGATCTAGGTAAGTCGGGGGTGTCGTTTTGAGTAACAACCAATTATCTTGCCCTGCTAGTGACAAAGATAATGAGGTTAAATCACTATTTTGCTGCCAGCTAAATTCTAAGGCTTGCATGGTATCTGCTTTAATAGCCTGGCGAGAACGGCCTAAAAATAATCGTTGTGTCGCTATAAGTTGTTGTAATGCCGCAAAGCCCCATGAGCCTTTCAACTCAAGCTTACCGAGCGCGTTTTGAGAGCGGATCCAACTATATAATCTAAAGTCAGTTTCGAGTAAATCAGTCGGTGTAACAAAGCTATTTAATTGTTGTTCTGTTAAATTACGGCCCAATGTGTAGTTATGCTCAGGATCATAATTAGCAATTTTAGGGGTAAGGGTAACAGCCGATTTTTCAACATCTAAAACAAATAATAATACATGTTTTGCTGTGTCGGTTGTTGATTGCTTTAGCGTCTTTAGCTCACTAAACCAATCATTAATAATATAGTCCTCACCATAATCGCCTGAATGCTCAATTTTTAATTTAAGCAAAACCGCAGCAATATGACGGCACTTTGTTTTTGAACCACACGTACAATGTGAATCAACTGAAAATCCGGTTGGTAATTTACTGATCTCGATATGCTGGGTAAAAGTATTCCCTTCGTTACCAAACATAGAAGCATCAATCACACTAAAGTCACTACTATGCTCAAGCCAATTGATTTGGCCGTTCTGATGGTACTCTTTTGCTTTACTTAGCACATGCGGCTTAAATAGCTGCTTGATGAATCGCTCTGACAGCGGAAACTGTGTTTCTTGCTCTTGTTTGATTTCTTCAAAGATAGCTAATAAGTCATTTTTGGATAAGTTAGCAGACATAACGCTTTTAACAGTAAAAACAAAAAATAATTCTGCCAGTATATGATCTATCAGCGCCCAGCTAAAGCACTATTCCTTTATTTCGGACTGGTTGGAGCTGATTAGTTGGTAAAATTATGTTTTTGTCTAAAAAAATACAGCCAAAGAAGAGGGCTCGACTATTTAACGAACAACAAACGCACAAGATATAAACAACTTAATAACAAGGCAGGGCCTTTACAGATCACTTTTTTACTAAGGAAACAGTGAAAAGGCTTAAATAGCCTGTAAAGGGGCAGATAGTTAGTAAAAATCTGATCTATGGATGCGAATTGAGCAAATTTTAAGATATTTAGATCAGTATTTTACTAACAAAATAGGGTAAGAGATCACGCTTTTACTAACAATAAAAGCGTGACAGATCGCTATTTTACTAACTAATTAAAGCTATTTAATAACTTAGTAAGCTGCTCTAAACGCTTGTCAGTCATCACTTTATTATCGATTTTTACCGATAAATCACCGCTTTTAATGTTTCTCTGTACGGTCACAAATTCACTTTCTATGAGTGATTCACGACGGCTTGGCGTAGCGGGTTCGACTGTTAAGTACTTAGTAATGGCTAGCGCACGCTTATCATCACTGCTTATGGCGTTTATTTCGCTGTCAGTGCTGATTTCACTTACAAGGCGAGTGAATGCCTGCTCGTCACGCTCTTTCGCCGCAATAAGCTTTTTAGCCACTTCTCGGCCAACATGATTCGCTGTTGGGTAGAGGCTCAGTACAGAAGCGGGTAAATTTTCATAGGCTTTAATGGCATCCGCTATTGCTGTATGTGATACCCCTTCAATTGCTGCAATCTCACGGTACGAGCCCTTTTTGCCTTCTGCAATTAATTCATCACGGGTTTGCTGATAAGCTTGTCCAAGCTCCCACAGACTGGGGGCAATGTATTGATCAGAAGAGACCGCAAGTATTTTTGCATCTTGTTCAGTGAAATCTTCTGAACTTAGCACTAAATAGTCCGAACCACTTAAAATACACGCTTTGCGACGACGCGAGCCGGCTAAAACAAGCATTTCAGTGCCTTTATCCCAGCAAAGGGCAGGGTGTTGGTTTCGTCCGTCTTCAGCGATAGCCGGCAAAATATCAGCCACCGATTTTTCATTCAATAACGACTGAACTCGACGGTTCTTGCCATACACTTTAGTTTTAGATTCGATTTCAGAACTTGGAATGACTTTACATACCAGAGTGATTTGGCGCGTAGGATCACTTGGCGCGGGCATGCTAATAACATCGCCAGCATTAGCTTGTTCAAGTAAAGCATCTAGGCTGCTGCTTTCAATTGACGTTGAAAAAGGATCTAAGCTGGTATCATTTTTACGTTTTTTAGCCATCTTAATCATTTACCTTACTTAGCTGTATTCAATTTTGATTGAGTTGATTGCCAATTAGAACGAATCAACATTTCAAGCTCATCAACCACATCTTTAATATTCTCTTGAGCACGTAGTAATGATTCTCTACTTGCGAGACTGTCAGACGTTTTTTGGTCAAATATGGTATTAAAAGACGATGAACTCGCCGTGATAGCGGAGCTATGGTTTATTGGGTAACTCATAACTTGACGTCCAAAGGCACTGCGCACGTCTTTAACAATATCGCGTTGTGAATGATTGCCTTTCACGTAATTTGTAACGAGGAACTGCATAAAATCCCATCCTTGATGCCCTAAAGCAGCAACCGTGTGATAGATCTCGCCTAAACGTTTTAAGTATTTATTGTTTGCATCAAAATCAACAGCTTCAGGATGAACAGGAATAAGCATCGATGTTGAAGCCATTAAAGCGTTATAAAACATAAAGTTAAGTGATGGAGCTGTATCGATTAAAATAATATCAAATTGATCTTTTACAGGCTCAATCACTTTTTCTAATAATTTATGATAGTGACGTGTTTTATCGTAACTTGAACTATCTTTTAACAGTGTGGCTGTTTCATGTTCAAAATAAAAATCATCCATACCAGAAGGTAAAATACGAATATTGGGAATGTGAGTCGGTAAAAATGAATTAGTAACAAGTTCGTCCCACGTTTCATTTTCTTCAAGCTCAATGCAATCACGCATTAAGTCACCCACAGTAATTGGATCTGGTTCACTTGGCGGGAAGAAACTCGATGATGAGCCTTGTGGATCTAAGTCAATAATACCAATTCGATACCGTTTAATATTGGTTGTAGCGAGGGCCGCTGCAATATTAACCATGCTGGTTGTTTTACCACAGCCACCTTTCAAAGAGTTAATGACAATAACTTGTAGTTTGTCATCTGTTGTGCGGTGATCTGGCTTGATATCCATGATATCTGCCATAGCGAAAATATTGACTAGCGTATAGGCATAATGTCCATTTGCACCTCGTTTGATGTTTAATTCATCAAAGTCACCATTATCATGACGTCGCTTTAACGTTCTGTTATTACAGCCTAAAAGATCTGCTGCGGCTTTTTGAGTATAGGTGCGAAGTTCTTTTTCTTCCGATTTAAGATGAGCACGATAATGTTGGATACGTCCTTCTAGCGATTTTTCAGCAACTTCAGCTGTTGCTTTTAATAACCGGTAAGTGGCTAGCGCATTATTATTAATAGACATACTTTCTTCCTCAAAGTTATGCTTTAAGTATAATGTCCATTCAAATTGCTGTAAACAACTATTTTGTACGACATGCCTTTTATTAATAAGACATTTAAGAAAAATTTGTAATCTAATTGAAGCTAAGTATAAATAAGTAAGATTAGAATTGGTTAAAGATATAGGTATATAAGGTTAACGTGCTAAAATAGCAATCTATGTTACTGATTAACCAGAATATTATCAAAAAAAGCAGATCATGTTTTTACTTGGTTAAGATCAGATCTCTTATAACTCGCAGATCAGCTTAATACTAACTAAAAAACCAGCTGCTTAGTTATGCACAGGTTAGTCACTAGTTTATGCACATTTTTACTGCTGTAGATCACGATTTTACTAACTAAATTAGAGAGTTATGCACTGAAGCAAAATCAGAATAGTGCATTTTGTTAGTATAGATCTGATCTATAGTTGGTACAGATCAGATCTATGCTAACTCAGTAAGCATTTATCCACATGCTTTTGTAAAAATGGGTTTATGTGTCGTGTTTTTTGACCTGAAAATGAATTTTAACATGACATAATATTCACTGAGTTAGTAAAATTTTGACCCATACACTATAACTTAGTAAAAATCTGATCTGAAAAGTTCTAGAATTAATCTAGTTAGTATAAAACTGATCTCAAGAAAATATTTCAGATCGGATCAAGTTTATACTAACTTAAACATTTAACTTTTTAAGTTTTATGTGTTGTTATTAACTGTCGAAGAAAAATTGGAAATAAGAACAATGAGCCGAAAGGTCAACATCTCAGTGGATAACCTTCCCGATACATTACGCGGGCAAATCCATGGGGTGGAAAGTGCAATCGATAATGAAAGTCTTGCACTGTTTACAGACAACAAAGATGTGCGCGTTTCAATTGAAAATGCAGCACATGGTTTGAGAGCTTACTCAAATACCTTTAATCATTATGATTTGTGGGGACGTTTTGTTCGTTCAGGTCATAAAAAGCTTCCGGTTGAAGAAGCACCAAAAAAGACAATTGTTACAAGAAGAATTTCAGAAAAAGTTGATGGGATTCTCTATGATGGCGAAATTAAAATTACCCCAGCAGTTGTCAGCACACGAAAAGATGGTGAAGACATTGAATATTTAGTATGGCCATCCGATCGTGAAGAAAAAGTTGAACGTGCATTAATACGTTTGGCCTCTAAAGGTAAAATTGTAAAAATTAATTTTAAATCGGGTATTCAATACGCGGTTGTTTTTTCAATGAATGAGTTGGCACAAGAATTAAAAGCGGTTGGTCAATCAATGCCGTATCCGCAGATTAAAGAATCGCTTGAAGCTCTTCAAGGTTCTAAGTTGTCATTTAAATATTCTGCAACTGACACGCGCAACTCTGATATTGATGATTCATTTTACGAGTCGAACATGAACTTTTTATCGTCGCTTCACTTTAGCGGTAAAAAAGGACAAGGCGGTAATGTAAAATGTGTGGCATGTTTAAATGCGTTTGTTCATAACATGATCGATAACCTTGAGTACAAAGGCTATTATTTTAATAGTGCTCAAGAACTGAAACGCGGTTTATCTCGCTGGATGATGTTACGTTTGTATCATCTTTGGCGTTATGCTGCGCCAGGTAAGACATATCATTTTAGATTGTTATCAATCATGGAAAAGTACGGCTCAATTTATTCGACAGATGAAATCACTGAGAATAAATTAAAAGCGTTACGTCGTGATATGACCACAACGATGAAAGATTTAATAGAAAAAGGCGCGATATCAGAATACAACATCACAAATGTGAAAGATGATAAAACGGGTAATATTATTGATTACACATACGAAATGCATCCGTCTGATCAATTTTGTGATGAAATTTTAGCGCTCAATAAACACAATAAACGAATTGAAATTCAAGGCGGTAAACGTATCGTTGAGAATGCTGTGTTAATTGATGAAGATAAAATAGAAGAAATAGTCGAAGATTAAATTTATATTTCTTATCTCCAATACTGTTACATGTTAAAGGCCACTAAAGTGGCCTTTTTAACATAATCAATCTGTTACTTGTTCCAAATAAAGTCGATCTACTAAAAAGTCATATTCTTTTTTACGGGGATGACTCTCAGGTTTTTGATAATCATTTAGTGCTCCAAGTTTTACATCCGGTTCTGGATTTATAAGAATGAATGGTAATGCGGCACTCACATGATATCGGTTTTGAGCAGTGTATCGCACATTAACTTGTGGACTAACACGGGTAGGTCTTCGAATTCTTAATTTATCTTTATCATTTAAACTCGCAACACGGCTTTGTTCTTGTGCAACAAGAGATTGCCAAGTATGTTGATCTATCATTCTAGGGTTAGAGTAACTCGCCGATTTATCAAGCATGGCCAATGCCATTTTTTTGGATAAAGTTTTAGTTGCATGTTTGTGCATCCATGTGAACCTGACCGAGTAGGGTGATTCAGTTTCAAAATGAATTTTACGATATGCTGCAAGCGTAATTAAATTTGGTACAGCGTTATGCACTGCTTCAAATCGAGCATCATTATTATCGATAGCGAGTATACAGTTTTTAAAGTCAGCTTTTGCTTTATTCAATTGTTGAATGCGGGCTGTAAGTTGATTTTTATCAACATCATGAAGTACCAATAACCCAGGATGACGTTTTAAAACTCGACTACTAATCCCTGGTTTTTTATAAAGGTCTAAATACGAGTTAATAATTAATTTGTGCGCTTCATCACCTTCGAACTTTTTGACAGGAATCAGTGAGGGTATTTTTTTCTCATCGTTAATATCCGTTTCTGGTAATTGATAATAAAACGCTTTTTTAAAACCAACTTGTTTTAGATCATCGCAAAATAATTGGGTTAATTCGCTGACTAAATCAAATTGACTACGAATTTCTAACTTAGAAGTCATAAGAACACATCTTACCTTATCATGAGTTAATATTACCTTAGCTCCTTTGATTTATAAAGGATAAATTTCTATCAAATGCTGACCTCACTTTAACATTAAAATTAGTATGATGTGTTCTTTATTATATCCCTTAGCATGCTTTTTCAATATTTCAATCCGCTGTTTATTTTTATCTAAATACAGTGTAAAGCTGAGGTTACACTGAGCTTTATTATGGGTAAGATGTGTTCTTAATTTTATTGCTCACTCACATTCTGCAAATCTAACTTAAGCTTTTGTTTTAATTAGCTATGATATAGTTGATGTCCAGTCAATCAATGCTTTGGTTTATCAAATAACTAAATAATTGAAAATAGGTGAATATAGTCCTTGAACTTACCCTGTGCATTAAGTTAGTTTTCATTAACGGTCTATGTTAGGAATGAGGAAAGAACATGCAATCGTGGAACCCAGATAGCTGGAGAAACCTGCCGATACTTCAGCAGCCAGAGTACCCAGATAAAGAAGCCCTTAAACAAGTTGAAGGGCAATTAAAAAGCGCACCGCCTTTAGTGTTTGCCGAAGAAACGCGTAGCTTATTTAAACAATTAGAAGATGTATGTGAAGGACGTGCCTTTTTACTTCAAGGTGGTGATTGTGCTGAATCATTCAGTGATTTTAATGCCGCCAATATTCGCGATACATTTAAAACTCTATTACAGATGGCTGTTGTCTTAACCTATGGCGGTAAATGCCCTGTTGTTAAGATTGCACGCATGGCAGGTCAATACGCAAAGCCACGTTCGTCAGATTACGAAACCATTGATGGGGTTTCATTACCTTCATATCGTGGTGATATTGTAAATAATTTTGAATTCACCGAACAAGCACGAATACCCGATCCACAACGTTTAATGACTGCTTATCACCACAGTGCGGCTACGTTAAACTTATTACGAGCATTTGCACAAGGTGGCCTTGCTGATTTGCATCAGGTAAATCGTTGGAATATGGGCTTTGTTGCTGCAAATCCATTAAAAGAGAAGTACCAACAACTTGCAGATCGCATTCAAGATGCGCTTGAGTTTATGGAAGTATGTGGTATTGACTCTACGGTTGCACCAAGTTTAAAAGAAACAGATTTATTTACATCGCACGAGGCGCTATTACTTGGCTACGAAGAAGCACTAACACGTCGAGACCATTTATCAGGTGATTGGTATGACTGTTCTGCGCACTTTGTGTGGATTGGTGAACGAACTCGTCAATTAGATCATGCTCATATCGAGTTCTTTAAAGGTATTAAGAACCCAATCGGTGTAAAAGTAGGTCCTGGCATGGACCCTGACGAGTTGATTAAGTTAATAGATGCAATTAACCCAGATAATATCCCTGGTCGCTTAACATTAATCACACGCATGGGTGCAGACATTCTACCAGAAAAACTGCCAGCGCTTGTTCGTAAAGTACAGCAAGAAGGACGCAAGGTTATCTGGAGCTCAGACCCGATGCACGGTAATACTGAAAAAGCGAGCTCAGGATATAAAACACGAAGCTTTAATAATATACTTCGAGAAATTAGCCAGTTCTTTGCAGTCCATAAAGCCGAAGGCTCATACCCTGGTGGTGTTCACCTTGAGATGACCGGCCAACATGTAACTGAATGTACAGGTGGGGCATATGGGCTGTCAGATGAAGATTTAGCTCAACGTTACCGCACGCAGTGTGACCCACGTTTAAATGCAGATCAGGTATTAGAGTTAGGCTTCCTTGTTGCAGACTTATTAAAGGATGCGCGCAAGTAATCTCGCTTTACTTATTAAGTATTAAAAGGCTGCATAGTGCAGCCTTTTTTATGTCCGATACTAATTATGAAGAAAAGTTGGTTAGTACTTACGACGCTCAAGCCCTGTATCAGATATAATTTTGGCTGATATTTCTTCAACAGAGTGATGTGTAGAATTCAAATATTGAATTTTTTGCTTTTTATAAAGCATTTCAACTTCGCGGACTTCGATTCGACATTGTTTTAATGATGCATATTTTGAGTTCGCCATGCGTCGCTGTCGTATATCGGCAAGTCTGACAGGGTCGATTGTTAAACCAAATAGTTTATGTTTATACGACTTCAAACATTCAGGTAGGCTGCCACGCTCTAGGTCATCTTCAGTCAATGGATAGTTTGCTGCTTTTATTCCATATTGTAATGCTAAATAGAGGCTAGTAGGGGTTTTACCACTGCGACTTACGCCCACCAAAATGATATCAGCTTCAGCATAGTTTTTTATATTAGCGCCATCATCGTTTGTTAGCGCGTAGTTAACGGCATCAATTCTAAAATCGTAGCTTTTTTCATGCATAGAGTGTGTACGGTGAACTTTAGGCACAGGCGCAACTTTGAGCTCTTTTGCTATTTGGTCACTGTACTGAGATAAGAAATCGTAACACACCGCACACGAAGATTTAATAATTTCACTTAGCTCATGATTCACAAAAGTGAAAAATACCAAAGGCTGTTCGCCGTCGCGCTGGGCTGTTGAGTTGATTAAATTTTTAACTTCGTTGGCTTTTTTTTCTGTCTCAACGAATGGAATTGTTTTGTGATTAAAATCGACAGGGAACATCGACAATGTAGCATGGCCAAACACTTCAGAGGTGATAGCTGTTCCGTCAGAAATATAGAATGCAGTTCTCATAATTAACCTTTTTATTACCTTTATCTGCAAAATAGGGGCTTCACGGTTTACGTGAGGTCTGTTGCCAGTGTAGAATGATGGCGACCTTTTTAGAAGGTTTTCTTTCTTAACTCTCACAGTTAGTACTACAATTTGTTTTATGGAGAAAGATCCGTGCAAGAATACGTTCTCTGGTATCAAGAGCTTGGTATGCAAGATGTTCCACGTGTTGGCGGTAAAAATGCCTCACTGGGTGAAATGATCTCAAACCTAGCTAACGCTGGTGTACAAGTGCCAGGTGGTTTCGCTACAACTGCCGATGCATTTAACGAGTTCCTTGAGCAATCAGGGCTAAACTCAAAAATCCACGATATTTTAGACACATTGGATGTGGATGATGTAAATACACTCGCTAAAGTCGGTGCCGAAATCCGCCAATGGATTATCGACACACCATTCCAACCTAACCTAGACCAAGCCATCCGCGACGCATATAGCCAATTACATGGCGACGCATCTCAAGATGTATCATTTGCAGTTCGCTCATCTGCTACAGCAGAAGACATGCCAGACGCTTCATTCGCAGGACAACAAGAAACGTTTTTAAACGTACGTGGTATTGATTCAGTTATGACTGCAATCAAACACGTGTTTGCCTCATTATTCAATGACCGCGCTATCTCTTACCGAGTTCACCAAGGCTATGATCACCGTGGTGTTGCTTTATCGGCTGGTATTCAACGCATGGTACGTTCAGACAAAGCATCGTCAGGTGTTATGTTCAGTATCGATACTGAATCTGGTTTCGAAGACGTTGTGTTTGTCACATCAAGCTACGGTCTTGGTGAAATGGTTGTACAGGGTGCAGTAAACCCAGATGAATTTTATGTACATAAACCAACGCTTGCGAGCGGCAAGCCTGCAGTAGTTCGTCGTAACATCGGTTCAAAAGCAATCCAAATGATTTACTCAAGTGATGAATCACATGGTAAGCAAGTTGAAATCGTAGATGTAGATACTGCATTATCAAACAAATTCTCAATCACAGATGCCGAAGTTCAAGAACTGGCTAAGCAAGCTGTGATCATCGAAAAACATTACGGTCGTCCAATGGACATCGAATGGGCTAAAGATGGCAACGACGGTAAGCTTTACATTGTTCAAGCACGTCCAGAAACCGTTCGCTCAAATGAAGATGCCAACGTAATGGAACGTTTCCAATTAAATGGCTCGAGCAATGTTGTTGTCGAAGGGCGTGCTATTGGTCACAAAATTGGTGCTGGTACGGTACGAGTTCTTAACTCTATAGACGAGATGGACAAAGTACAGCAAGGCGATATCCTTGTTACCGATATGACCGACCCAGATTGGGAACCAATCATGAAACGTGCAGCGGCGATTGTTACCAATCGTGGTGGCCGTACATGTCACGCAGCTATTATTGCTCGTGAACTAGGTATACCTGCTGTTGTGGGTTGTGGCAACGCAACTGATTTAATTAAAGCAGGCCAAGATGTAACCGTTTCGTGTGCTGAAGGTGATACAGGTTATATCTACGAAGGCATTCTAGATTACGAAGTACTTACTTCGCGCGTTGATGAAATGCCAGAACTACCAATGAAAATTATGATGAACGTTGGTAACCCAGACCGTGCTTTCGATTTTGCCCGTTTACCTCATGCAGGTGTTGGCCTTGCACGTGTTGAGTTCGTTATCAACCGTATGATCGGTGTTCACCCTAAAGCACTATTAAACTTTGATGCGCAATCAGATGAGTTAAAAGCAGAAATTTCAGACATGATGGCTGGCTATGAGTCACCGGTTGAGTTCTACATTTCTAAGCTTGTTGAAGGTATTGCGACATTAGGGTGTGCGTTTGCACCAGAGCGTGTCATTGTTCGTATGTCTGATTTCAAATCAAACGAATACGCAAACCTAGTTGGGGGCCAGCAATATGAGCCGGAAGAAGAAAACCCAATGATTGGTTTCCGCGGTGCTGCTCGCTACATTTCTGAAGATTTCCGTGATTGTTTCGCGCTAGAGTGTGAAGCAATTAAACGCGTTCGCAACGAAATGGGTATGACGAACATCGAAATCATGATTCCATTCGTACGTACCCTTGAAGAAGGTAAGCGTGTTATCGAACTTCTTGAAGAACATGGCTTAAAACGTGGCGAAAATGGTCTTAAAGTGATCATGATGTGTGAATTACCATCAAATGCGCTATTAGCTGAAGAGTTCTTAGAATACTTCGATGGTTTCTCTATTGGCTCAAACGATTTGACTCAGCTAACACTTGGTCTTGACCGTGACTCAGGTTTAATTGCACATCTTTTTGATGAGCGTAATCCTGCGATTAAAAAGCTGCTTTCAATGGCAATCCAAACTGCAAAAGCAAAAGGCAAATACGTAGGTATTTGTGGTCAAGGTCCATCAGATCATGAAGATTTTGCAGCATGGCTAGTTGAGCAAGGGATTGATTCTGTATCTCTTAATCCAGATACAGTATTAGAAACTTGGTTATACTTAGCTAAAAAGCTAGCAGACTAACTAGTGTTTATTAAAAAAATGCCAGCGATTATGCTGGCATTTTTGTTTACTCAATTAGAAAGAATAACGATGCACTTAAGTGTTATCGTAGATTGGCAATTATCTCGCTAGTTTTTTATCTAAATAAGCACATGATTTAGTGAGTGCTTTTTGACAATAAACCAAATAGCGACGTGCCAGTGGGTAATAAAACGAAAAGCACAGTAATCCCACTATAAAAAATAGTAATGATGGGCCGGGCACAATGACAAATATCAACCCAAGTAGCATACTTAAAATACCTAAGCTTACTAATAAAATCTTTTTCATATCCCTTACTCATTTGATGCTTTAATAAACAGTATAAAAGTATTGAGACTTAAATCGATTAAAAGAGTGTTACAAACTGTAAAATCTTCAATTTAACTTAGCTATTAGCATGATATAATTTACGAAATGCCTTAATTTATCACCGTCATGATAGCAACAATAAGTCAACAACAAGTCGCTTCTGAGTTAGTCGCTAACTACCTAGAAACTATTGTAAAACAAGGTTTTTCGGGTGACACAGACGCAAGTTATTCTACGCGATTAAGCTTATCGACCGATAACAGTGTTTATCAGCAAGTACCGCAAGGAGTTATTTTTCCAAAAACGGCGAAAGATATTCAACTTGCAATGCAAATCGCCTCACGAGATCCATTTCTGTCACTGACTTTTGGTCCTCGCGGCGGTGGCACAGGGACAAATGGTCAGTCTCTTACTCCTGGTATCGTTGTTGATTTATCTCGCTACATGCGTGAAATATTAGAAATAAATGTTGAGGAAAACTGGGTAAGAGTGCAAACAGGTGTCATTAAAGATCAGCTTAATGACTTTTTACGCCCTTATGGATTTTTCTTCGCACCTGATTTATCAACCAGTAACCGAGCAACAATTGGTGGGATGATAAATACCGATGCATCAGGGCAGGGCTCGCTTGTCTACGGTAAAACCAGTGATCATGTTTTAGGTCTGACAACATACCTAATCGATGGAACTGAAATGTCTACCTCACCCATGCCTATCGAAAAAGCACAGTTAGTTGCTGAGCAAAACTCAACAGTCGGCAAGTTGTATAAAACGGTAATGGATATTGGACTCAATAATCGTGATGCAATTTTGCAAAAATTCCCACGATTAAATCGTTTTTTAACCGGTTATGACTTAGAACATATTTTTTCTGACGACTTACAAACTTTTGATATGAGTCGTTTAATTACGGGATCTGAAGGTTCTTTAGGTATAGTTACCGAAGCCAAACTTAATATTACCCCAATTGCTGAGTTTAAAACCTTAATCAATATTAAATACGATAGTTTTGATTCAGCATTGCGTCATTCACCTTTTTTGGTCGCCGCAAATGCAACGTCTGTTGAAACAGTCGACAGTAAAGTGCTTAACTTGGCACGGGAAGATATCATTTGGCATTCAGTATCGGACTTAATAACCGATGTTGATAATAAAGATATGCAAGGCCTCAACATGGTTGAGTTTAATGCCGTATCACCGGATGATATTAAAGAAAAAGTAGACACGCTATGTAGATTATTAGATGACTGCGTTAAAAACGAAACGCATGGTGTGATCGGTTACCAACTTACAAATGATAAAGCCGATATTCTAAAAATTTATGCCATGCGTAAAAAGTCTGTTGGTTTACTAGGCAATGTTAAAGGTAGTCAAAAGCCGCTCGCATTTGCAGAAGATACTGCCGTACCTCCAGAAAATTTGGCAGATTTTATTGTTGAGTTTCGTCAACTTCTTGATAGTCACCATCTTCAGTATGGTATGTTTGGCCACGTTGATGCGGGTGTTTTACATGTGCGTCCAGCCCTAGATATGTGTGATCCTGAGCAAGAAAAATTACTTCGCCATATTTCAGATGAAGTTGTAAAACTTACCGCTAAATATGGTGGTTTAATGTGGGGCGAGCACGGTAAAGGTTATCGTAGTGAGTATGGACCAGAATTCTTTGGTGAGCATTTATTTACTCAACTACGAAAAATTAAATCAGCTTTCGATCCAGACAATCGCATAAATCCCGGTAAAATATGTACACCGCTTGAAAGTAAAGACTCCCTCGTTTCTGTTGATGATCAAAAGCGAGCTTGGTTTGATAAAGAAATTTCTATTGACGTTAAAACAGAATTTAATAACGCCATGACTTGTAATGGTAATGGTCTTTGTTTTAACTATGATCAAAATTCTCCAATGTGCCCTTCGTACAAAGTAACGGGTGACAGACGCTACTCACCTAAAGGACGTGCAGGTTTAATGCGCGAATGGTTGCGTCTTCAAGAATCAGAAAATATTGATTTAATACATGTTGAAAAAGAACTCATCAATGGAGAAGTAATCACGTGGTGGGAACGTTTTCAGCATAGCCGAGATAAGAAAAAAGGCATTTATGATTTTTCGCATGAAGTGAAAGAGTCAATGGACGAATGTTTAGCATGCAAAGCATGTACAACAGCCTGTCCTATAAAAGTAGATGTGCCAACATTTAGATCGCAGTTTTTAAATTTCTATCACAGTTACTACGCGCGGCCATTAAAAGATTATTTAGTGGCAGGTATCGAACAAACGGCACCTGTCATGGCTAAATTTGCAAAGGTAGTGAATCCAATTGTAAATACAAAACTGGTTTCTAGTTTAATAAAAAATACAATTGGCTATGTTGATACACCAACGTTAAGTGTTCCTCAACTTTCGAAACGCGTAAACAAAAGTGACATGTTCAATTTTGAATTACTTAAATCACTTACCAGTGATGAACAAGCTGAGTATGTTCTTATTGTTCAAGATCCATTTACCAGTTTTTACGAGGCAGAATTGGTTGAGAGTTTTATAAAAGTAATAAAAGCGCTGGGTAAAAAACCAATGCTGTTACCCTTTAAACCAAATGGAAAAGCCCAGCACGTAAAAGGTTTTTTAAATGAATTTAAAATTACAGCAAAAAATGCGGCTGAGTTTTTAAATTCACTTTCTGAAATAAACTCTCCACTGGTTGGTCTCGATGCGTCACTTGTTATGTGTTACCGCGATGAGTATGTATCAATACTAAAAGAAACGCGTGGTGATTTTAAAGTTGAACTTGCTCATGAGTGGTTACAAACACAAAACTTTAAAAACGTATCACTGTCGGCAAAAAGTGCTGTGCCATTTAAATTATTAAGCCACTGCACTGAAACGACAGCGATGCCAAATGCCTCAAAAGTTTGGCAAAATATTTTCTCTGATTTAGGTTTATCTTTGAGTACAACAAGTACAGGTTGTTGTGGTATGGCTGGCACTTATGGTCATGAAAAACAAAATCAAGAAAACTCACGCGCATTGTACGAAATGAGTTGGAAACCACTTATTGAAAATAGTGAACCCGAAACTATTTTGGCTACTGGATTTTCTTGCCGTAGCCAAGTAAAGCGTTACGAAAAATATAAACCAAAACATCCACTGCAATTAATAGCAGAACTGTTATAAAAAAGGCGCTTTAAGCGTCTTTTTATTTATAGCTATTCGCAATAGGCTTGGTACTCATGCCATGAATAAAAACACTGAATAGAATTGTTGTTAACGTTACTGTCGCAATTTGTTCTTTGTTAGCAATTGTTGTATCCATAACCATTAGTGTAAATACAATTGACGCAAGACCTCTTGGTCCAAACCAGGCAAACGTCAATTTATCTTTTCTATTTAAGTCTGTGAAAAATAAAGAAAGTAATACAGGTATGATTCTAAATAAGGTCACGCTAAGTAATGCATAAAAAACAATAGGCCAAGTAATATCATTAATTATTAAATGTCCACAAACAAACCCAAACAAACACCAAATGAGTAATGCTATAAATTCTGCGATATGCTCCGAGTCTTTAACTAAAGTAAGACGAATTTTTCTTGGTGAAAAATAGTCAAACAATAACCCAGCGACAAATACGGCAATAAATCCACTACCATGAAAGTTTTGTGTTAACGAGAAGATCGCCATTACTAAACCAATCAATAAAAATGGACTGCTATTATTTGCAAAATAATGACGCGCCAAAGCGACCTTAAGGAGTGGAATAAATATCGCTGTTGCAACTGCGGCAACCAAAAACGCAACACCCAATTCTCTAATAAAAACAACGAGAGTATCTGTTGTTGTCACAGCACTATCTGGATTCTGAACTAGCAATAATAAAACTAAAAATATTGGCACACATAATCCATCATTTAACCCACTTTCAGTATTGATCCCTTCTCGAATTTTTTCAGGAACCGACGAGCATTCTAAAATACCTTTGCTTAACGCCGCGTCCGTCGGAGTTAAAATAATTGCAATAAGTGCAGATTGAAATAGTGATAGCTCAGAAAATATAAATAAACCACCGGCAACCCCTGCAAGTAATGTGAGTGGTAATGCTACAAATAAAAGCAGGCTAGGGTACTGAAAACTATGCTGCAATACACTTAACTTTGATTTAGCTGCATCGGTAAATAAAAAAATACTTAGCGTTAACTCAACTAAAGGTAAAATTTCATTGAGTCCATTTTCACCAAGCTTAAATTCACTGGGTAATAAGTAAGACATTGCAATCCCGACCAATACAAAGAACATTGGTCCGGTGATTTCGGTGCGCTCAAGTTGGCGGATTGTCATTGAGTAAAATAGCAACGCACAACCAACAATGGCCAATATGGTGTATTCCATTATACTTTCCTTTTCATCCCTGACTTTGCTCTTTCTTTAATATTAGTTTGAATATAAATTTGATCTGTTGTGGCTATTTTTGCATGACCAAGATCTTCAGATAAATGTTTTAAAGGGCGAGTTTGTGCATCGTGTGTTGCCCCCGTATGTCGAAGCCAATGTGCTGTGGCAGCTTCAAGTTGTTCTGCATCATCTTTAAAACCATCATCAAGTAATGATTTTTTCGCCAAGTCAAAACTTTGTTGAACTAAACGTCTAATTTGTCTAACCGTCATACCACCTTTTCCACGAATTTTGTGAACTAAAGGTTCGGCTTCATCAACTCGGGGCAGGGCGGGTAACCCACGGTATAATCGGTAACGTTTTAGGTAAGTAATAAAATCCTCACTTAATGTTACATCCCGTAATTTATTGCCTTTACCCATTATACGTAAAAACCAGAACCCATCATTATCTTGCCAAAAATGTGACATTACCGGTGACCATTGCGGCCGTTCCGACAATTCAGAAATCCGTAGATACAATCCTTTTAAGCATGCAAGCGTAAATAAGTTTCGCTCAAGATCAGGTTGTTCTTCACATAAATCACGCGTTACACCGAATACATATTCCCACTGAATATCACTTAATGTATCTGGAATTTTAATTTGAGATTGCACAACCAAATATGGGCTATTCTTTTTTACAACAGGTACAAAGTTAGCGAATGTTTTTTCTTCTAGAATGGCGAATTTATAAAATACATTTAATGCAGTAAACATTGCAGCTAACGTTTGTTGACTAGCAATATTTTCTCTTCCGATAAAAGGGCGCCAATTAGAATTTAATCGTCGAATACCTTGTTCATCTTTATATCGCCATTGAACTGAATTTGATAACCACGCTGATTCTGGCTCAACCATAAAATCAACATAAGCTTCAATATCTTCACGTTTTAGTTCAAAAACTGATTTTTCAGCTATGAGCCAAGACCATAAACAAAAACGTTCAAGTTCATTTCTAAATCGATTAAATGTCGCTTCGGATTTTCGACCATACACATAAAGAAACTGATACAAAAAAGCCAAGTCATTTTTTGATTCAGCAACAGTCAATCCAACCTGGTGTATAAATGTATCAAGTTCTGGATATTCTGTTGCTAGAGTATCATCTTCTAGGTGGGCAATTTGGTAACGAAGTTGTTTTATAGTATCGACTAGAGCAACGAGCATAATGTATAAATATCTTGTAAAATAACTAGTTATAAGAGTAACACAAAGTCCGATACTGTCTAGTATTGGACTTAAGATATCCTTAAATTAACGAGTATTTTAATTACTATCTTGCCATACAATTATTCAAGGAATATGTATGAAAAAGTTTATTGCAATCAGTTTAATCATATTATCAACCGTTTTGTCGGGTTGTGCTACTACCGGCAGTGCCTCTCCGAGTGAAAAACGGGCGCTAGTTCAGAGTATGAAAACAAACACTCTAAACACATTATATGCAGAAAAACCTGATGTGAAACAACAAATTGCTAACTCAGCTGGCTATGCTGTTTTCGATAATGCCAATGTAAATGTAGTTTTGGCAAGTTTTGGCGGTGGCTACGGTGTTGTTAAAAACAACCTAACAGGTAAATCAACTTACATGAACATGGGCGAAGCAGGTTTAGGCCTCGGTTTAGGTGTTAAAGATTTCAATGTTGTTATGGTTTTTCATAATCAGGCTGCTGTAAACCGTTTCATCGAGCATGGATGGGCGTTTGGTGGCAACGCAGATGCAGCCGCTAAATATGAAGATAAAGGTGGCGCTTTAGTTGCCGAAGCGATAGCCGATCAAGTTACCGTATATTCTTTAACCGAAAATGGCTTGGCGCTTCAAGCTGTTCTTAAAGGCACTAAATTTTGGGTAGATTCTGAGCTAAATCAGTAAATAAAAACCCTTCTATAAGTGGGCTAGTGAGTAACATAACGCCCACTTTTATTTATTGCACTATATTTAACATAACGTAATTTATGGGCTATCTACGATACCGCAAAGGCGGGACTGTATTAGTCATAACTGCTGCACTCGCAATTGTCATTGCTACCGCCACACATGCCGCAGTTATTTTCTTTTTTATTTCAGACCAACGATCTTTTAGCTCTTTATCCTTTGTTTTTTCGATAGATAAACTTATAAGAGCTTCTTTCCAATCAACTCCCATTTCTTCAGCCATAGCAATTACTTGGTTAGCAGTTAAAGAACGTTTTCCATTTTTAATACTAGAAATATTGCCTGAGTTTAGTTCTGGAAAATAGACAGCAAGATCATTATATCTATCAATATTCTTGAACGTTTTGTACTTTTCTAAAAATTCTGAGCTAAATGTCATGTTAAATCCTCCGCTAGACCTATTTTAGTTTTTATTGGCCTTTTTAACCAGTAATTCATTACTACAACTCAATTATGAGTAAAAAAACTTCATTTATTTTTATTTAATTTCTTCTCAGTAAATATCTAATCTAAACAATACCATACTTAACATTCTATCTAGGAAAACCATTCATTTTTCATTAATAAAAACCTAAGCCACATTCTTTCAGGCTTGACAGAATTATTTTGAAGGCACTAGAATCTTTCACCATTGACAGAATGACAATTCTTAACAAGGAATACTGATATGAGTTTCACTAAATTACATGAGCTAAACCAAACTTTATCTCAATATTTACTCGATACATTCTCAATCAATATTCCTGACCCTGCCTATTTAACGATTTATCTCGGCTTTTATTTGTTTTTAATTATTACAGCGCTTTTGGCTATTAACGCAATTACTAAGAGCACTTATTTAGATGCGTCTGGGAAATAAGCATATGACCGCACTATCATCTAACCAATACGCTCAAGTTTTCCCGCTAAATGCTGCAATGAATTTAACGGCAAATTTGCACCCTGCAAACACAGCAAAAGACGTTTTCGAGAACTTATCGAAGCCAATGAAAGAACGTTTTTTCGACTATCAAACGTGGCGAAATCGTATTTTTGAACGCCATTCTAACCTTGCTCACATGCTGAGTACGGGCTACTTTTTAGCTGAAAAATTCGGTAATTTAGCCGATGCAAACGCTCGTTTAAAGCGTGCAAATGAAGCGTTAAAACTTGGAAATGTGAAGTTTGGCCACATCAATTTATCGGTTTCAGATGATGAAATTTGCGATATTGCAGAACAAAAAGCGCGTTATTGTGAGCTTAAAATCGCTAAAAATGGTCATAACTTACATGTATTTGCACAATTAAAAGAATTAGCAAATTCATTTACGATTGATGCACCGGTACTGGTTTCACCTTACTGTTCAAACCTATCAGCAACATCATTAGTTGGTGCGCTTAACCGTTTTGCAGACCCTATTTGGTGGCGTAGAAAACTGCGCAAAATCCAAGCTGTTACCATCGAACAATTAGCGCGTGATTTAAGACTCGTACATAAAAAAGCAAGTGCGTATGTCTCACAACCAACTATTCAAAACCGCCGTGATAGAAAACGTAAATCAGAGCAAATTATGTCTGATTTGTTTGTTGTTCCAAATGAATCAAATCCGTTTGAAGAGTTTGAATCATTGCAATCAATTGTTGAACGCTCTCACACTTCGGGCAAACAACAAGCGGCCGAACTTATGGTTCGTATTCGTGGTTTCGAAGAACTGGCGGACATGCATGGCCATCGTGGGGAGTTTTATACAATCTCAGCACCTAGCCGTTTTCATTCAGTACACCATACAGGCATACCGAACAAAAAATACAACGGCTCAACACCTCAAGAAGCACAAGAATATTTTAACGATATTTGGAAACGTGCACGCGCCCTATTCGCTAAGCAAGATTTAAGACCTTATGGTTTTCGTGTTGTTGAACCACATCATGACGGCTGTCCACATTGGCACATGCTTTTATTCATGGAAAAAGGCGAGGCAATACAAGTACGTAAAATATTACGCAAGCTTGCCACACAAGATTCACCTGATGAATTTAAAACAACATCAACCCGCTTCAAAGCCATTGCCATTAACAAGAAAAAAGGCTCTGCGGCAGGTTATATCGCTAAATACATCACTAAAGCGGTAACAGGTGATTTCATTGATAAAGTCACTTGCTCACAAGCGGGTGACATGAAGGTACTCCCTGCTGATGCTGCCGAACGTGCATCAACATGGGCAAGCACATTTAACATTAGACGCTTTCAGCAAATAGGTGGTCCATCTGTCAGTTTATGGCGTGAACTTAGACGACTAGGCCAAGGCGAACAAGGCAAATGCGAGGTTGCAAACGCAATGAAAACCACACTAGATACAGTATCAAAATACGCCCTTGAAAAGGTTCGCCAAGCAGCTGACTCCTCTGACTGGAAAGCCTTTTGTTTAGCAATGGGCGGAGTTCAAGTTAAACGTAAAGATCAAACGTTAAGACTTCACTATCAAATCCCTGACATCGTTGACCAAATCACAGGGGAAATTAGCAGAAGCGAAACCAAATCGCCCTACTTTGCCACCAAATACGGCGACCAACCAGCCAACCGTATTTTAGGCGTTGCATGGGATGCCGTTGTTGTTATCACTCGCCGCGGTTCGTCACAGATTATGACTGAAACCGACATTAAGGCTCAGCGCAAAATCATGATTGGCGTTTCAGAGCAGATTCAAGGCTGGCATGACGATGGGCGTTTATTCGAGCCGACCAAAGAAGAAATGCAATTCTTAGAAGCCTGTGTTTTAGAGGACTATCAAAACATGTGCTTGTTCATGGATTACGAAGCACTGGCAGGCAACATTATGAGCGATGAAATCGCGAACTTGGACTTGTGTCATTAACTGTAACTTTTAATTTTAAGACCACTGATTAAGGAAATTTATTATGAATATTGAAGGCGCTATCACAGATTTAATCCCTGTTAACCGTACTGACGATAAAGGCGCTCCACTGCCTACAACCGCAGAGTTTAAGCTACACACTAAAAACCCTGCGCAAATTCTGTCTGTGAAAGTTTCAGCAGATCAATACGCAGACGGTACATACAAGCAATTAGAACACATGCAATCAGACCCTAATGGCTGGGGCTTAAAACCTGTCTTACTCAATATCGAGTATTACGAAGGGGCTAACGTTGCTCGCCAGATGGATTGGAAAGGCTTCCGTTTGCATAGCCTACCTGAAACAAAACAGGTTAAAAACTAACTATGGGCGAAAACAAATACATTGCTATTTGTCCCGTTGCGCCTGTAGAGAAACAGTGTCCAGTGGAATTGGAAGTTGTGGCAACACCCCTTCCCGTTCCGCTTGATTGGGACACCTTCAAAAGTGAAGTTGCTCCGTCAATCATCGTCGTTCTTCTCACCGCTTACGGTTGGAAGAAATTAAACAAAATGGTTTGGAATAGATAAGGAACTTAACCATGAAAAACATTTTAAAAAGTAAATTAGCTAAAGCTGGATTAGTCGTAACCTCTGTACTGGCTGCTGGTGCTGCTCATGCTGAAGCGGCTGCCGAAGTGACTGCTGCAACAACTAGCTTTCAAACTTTCTTTACCGATAACGCCAATTTAATTGGTGGCGTTATGCTGCTTTGTGCCTTTGTTGCTATTGGTTGGAAGTGGATTAAAGGTATGTCATTTAGCTAATGTTCATCACATTAGACACAGTGCTAATCGTCTCAGGACTTTTAGCACTTTATATCCTTTTCGATGATTAAAACTAAGGCGCAATGATGCGAATACTAATATTTATATTGGCGCTAATGAGCGCCTTTTTTACGTTTGATTTGTTAGCTAACACAACACTGCCTGATGATTACAAATCGCCAAAGTTTGACGTTCAATGGCATGCTAATGCACAAATGAAAACTCATACAGGCTCAGCTTCGGGAGATGGGGAATTAGAAGCAAAAAACTCAGCATGTAATATTGCTGCATCCGCTTACTTACCATCAATATATAATAAAAATACTGAAAGCTCTCGTACGTCTTATATATCTTCAAGTTGTGAATGCTCAATAACTTCTAATTCATGTAATGTTAGAGTGTCATTCTCACGTTCTACAAAATACTTCAATGGAAATGAATTAGTTTGGTCTGACCCTGAAACCATAAATTCATACAGTTCTGATAAAGCTCAAGCTTCTGCTGAACAAATAGAGTCATACTCATGCCCTCCAAATAACGCCCCTTTATATACCGACTCATTTCCTACACCAGATACAGAAGCTGGTTTTGTTTGCATACAACCAATAAAAGATTGTCCAGCAGGTTATCATTCTAGAGCGGTTTCACTGCAATTAGGTTCAAACGAATGTTTACCAAAACAATGCCCTCCTGCGGGTTCAGGTGAAAACCTATCATCAACTCCTATGACGGGTGGTGTTCCGTTTGATGGTGGTGGCATGTATTGCAATGATGGGTGCGCTTTTACCGTTAACGCTTCTCAAATATCTTCATCTAAATATGCGGTCGGCACCAGTCAAGGGGCTGCTTGTGGTGACAAGCCTTACGATAACAAAAAGCTTGCTGATGAGGGTGAAGAGGGTAATTGCACCACGGCCACAAATGGTGATGTAACATTACTATCTTGTCCCGATGCTAATCCAACGACACCTGAACCAGACCCTGACCCACACAATAACGATGATTCTAAAGTTAATGAGGATGATACACCTGAAAAGCCTAAAGAAACCTGCGCTGAAGGTGATACCAGCTGTAACTTAAAAAATGTCGAAACAGAAATTGAAAACAGCATTAATCGTCAAATCGATAACGACAACGAATTACACAATAAGAAAATAGATGCTGATACCAAAAATGCTAAAGCCTTTCTAAATGTAATGGACAGTATCGACACGGCCATTCTCCTACAAACTAGCCAAGATGAACGATTACACGCGGTAACTGTGGGTAAATTCAATGAGCTAATCGACGCGGTTAACGGCATCGAAACGGGTGGCGGTGGCGGCGGTGGTAATGGCACAGGTAACGGCAATATTGGCGGTCAAGATTGTGAAGGCACAATTGAAGAATGTGCGGGTATTGGCTCTGGTGATGGTGTTGAACTACCCCATGAAACTAAGAACCTAGAGCAGTACGCCCAAAAATATCAAAACTGGCTACCTGATGCAGAGTTACCACAAGAAAAATGTATCACCCTAACCACTGGTTACACTGCTTGTTTTAGTTTCCATTACATCATTTATTTTTTACAGGCTCTATCTGGTTTGATTGTGCTTAGTTCA
Organism: Pseudoalteromonas sp. bablab_jr011; assembly: GCF_016464045.1. NCBI lineage: Bacteria > Pseudomonadati > Pseudomonadota > Gammaproteobacteria > Alteromonadales > Pseudoalteromonadaceae > Pseudoalteromonas > Pseudoalteromonas sp. bablab_jr011. Next base: position 36,543 of record NZ_JACDWU010000223.1, read on the forward strand.
TTAATCCACAGTGCCGCTATTATTGTGAGGTCAGTCTAATGCCATTTTTAATTCAAGCATTTTTTGCAGCGCTTGCTACGTTACTCCCTAGCTTAGTTTCTAAAGTTCTTGTTGGCCTTGGTTTTGGTTATGTCACTTATGAACTTGGTTCGTTTGGTATCGATTATCTATTTAACCTGATAGTTGCTAACTCTTCGACATTACCAGTCGAGGTGCTTGCTGTATTTAACTACGCAAAATTAGATGAAGCCCTCGGTTTTATGATGGGTGCATACGCAGCTGCTTTAACTATTCGCGGATTAACGTCGGCTGGCTCGGTTACTAAGATGAAAATGGGAGCACCTAACGCATGATTTATTTACGAACAGGTGTGCCTGGTGCAGGCAAAACATTAAATACACTGAAAGAAATTTGTGAAGATTCCTCCGTTACACAAAAAGAAAAGTTTTATAACAATATCAAGTGCTTTTTGCTTGATTTGGATTTTTGCAATAGCTTTTCAGGGTGGTTTTATGGTGTGTTCTACCCTACTGTTCAGCAGACAAAAAAAGGGCACCGGTACTCTAAAATTATTAAACATGCCCATGAGCAAGATAAATTGGTTGAACTAGTTGATGTGCCTTGGCTTGCACCACAATTTAAGCTTTATGATGAACGGGCAGTTATAAATTTATTTGTAACGTGGTGTCGGAACTGCTACCCAAAGCAAAATTTAGTGGCTTTGGATACTTACATTGATGAATCAGAAGAACCAACAATTGAATCCATCAAGCTGCTTAATTACCACTGGACTAAAACGGATGACCCTACACAGTGGTATGATCTACCTAATGGTTCAATTAGCGTGTTTGATGAATGCCAAGACTATTTTCCACCTATGGCCAATAGCGCTAAGCGGCCTAAGCACTATACCCAGTTCCAAAAACATAGGCATTCAGGTGTCGATATTCACCTTGTTACACAACACTACACCTTTTTAGATAACGTTATCCAAAAGTGTACCAACTCCCATATTCACTATTTTAGACCAATGGGCGGCTCGGCTATTACACGCTTTCAACGTGATAAGCAGTTTAATACTGACTATAAGGGAGACTTAGATAAGTGCTCATCTAAAATGATGCGCAGGGATTCAAGCTTTTATGGTGTTTATTGGTCTGCTGATGAACATACCGCTAAATTTAAATTACCACCAAAAGCTTTTTTGTTTCTGCTCGCTATCCCTTTATTAATCTATGTTGTTTATACCTTGTTTGTTAACTTGGGTATTGTTGGTTCAGACGAACCTGTCACTGACAGCACGCCCGAATCGACAAACACTGATGTTAAACAGCAACCAGAACAACCCATTGCTAAACCCAAATTAGATTTAACGTATAAGCCGCAGAAGTTTGAGCACCCCTTAAATGAAATATGTGATGATTATGAATATGGTGGCTATGTGCTCAAGAAAAATCACGGTGTTGTCACTGTCGAACATTACATTAACTGCGTCACTGGTAAAAACGTTGAACGGCAAAGCACATCCATTATCGGTAATGATGAAAATCAAACCGAAAAATCAGAAATTATCGCAGAGCCAGAAGTTATAACACTCAGCTCAAACTACTTAGAGAAAATTGGTTACTCAATCTACCTAACCGAAGATTTACCAATCCTAAAGTTTTCTGACAGAAACATTTTCCTAAGACAGTTTTAACAAGCAACACAAAGGCAGAAAGGCGAGCTTCGAGCCTCTGCCTTGTGTGCTTAAAACAATGCGTTATTTCATTCACGTTAAAACAACCCACGTCCCCTGCTTCTTCGTTTCTCTGAGGATGGCGTAGCCATGTTATACATTCCAGAAAATCACCATTTCATCGAGAATCCATTTCCATTTTATAGGCTGTTTATTAGGGTCAGGTATCAATCCAGTGAGAAAGCCAATCGCACTCACAGCCCTAGTCTGTCTTTGAAAAAAGTTTATTGCCTTCTGATAAACCAAAAAAAGTTAAATGGAGTGCGCATTGTGATTTTAACAAAAAGGAGTAAATCACAATGAGCAACTTTAAATTGCAGTTTGTTACGCTATTCGGATATGACTACGCAAAAGGAGCTAAAGAACTCGGAGTAAGTGAACGTCAAGTAAGGAGGTATGTAAAAGCTAACAAAGCCAGTAAGCCAGTCGAAAAACTTATTTGGATAATGTATCGCGGCTACTTACCAGACACTGGCCCGTGGGCGGAATGTAGCATTTCATATCATAACAACGTGATGACTACGCCTTGGGGTAAAGTAAAGCCATCAGATGTACAATTTGTTTATCGATATAAATGGTCAGCAAAGGAGCATGAATCTATGTATAAAAAGCTAAAATCCGAAACAAGAGTTCAAGACAAATATTTATTTGATCTTCAGGATAAATTACTAGATATTGTAGGTGAAATATCAAGAAAGACAGGAAGTTAGTCTTTATTATTTTTTAAATTTATAGAAGGAAAATAAATAGCATGAATGAAGAGCAAGCAAATGAAATTATAAAACTTTTAGAAAATATCTCTTCGAAATTAAATCAGCTTGAGAGAGTTGAATCCCATTTGATGGGTTTAGAAAATGACGTTGAAGATATTAAAGAAATTTTAGATAAAACGTCTTAAAATTTTAACAAATAAGATTATCAGCAAGGGCGTGATATGAATTTTAATGACTTCAAACTATACCTCATCATCGTCTTTGCTGGTGCTACTCTTTGGTTTGCTAAAGAGGCCTATGAATACAATAAACTTAAAAATTATTTAAGTGATATCAAAAAACACCAAACAGTTGTTAAAGACTCCAAATCTTTAACATTTGAACAGCAATTAGAAGTTGCGATGGCACGTCAGAAAAAATTGCAAATTGAGTCCAACCAAATAAAAACTGATAAGTACATGCAAGAATTACATTCTAAATACACAAAAGAAGAATATGAAGAAAAGCTTATTGTTTGCAATTATTTCACTGAGCTATATAAAAAAAATCGAACAAAAGAGAACGAATCTAAGTATGTCAAAGCTTGTGACCCAATGTATCACTAAGCCAAACTGTCAACATTGACAGTTGATGTAACTACATAATAAAAAAGGGCTTTTCGCCCTTTCTTTATTGTTACGTACCGTAATTTATGGGATATAAATAATTGCTGTATCTTAATACACTAGCTTCTGCGAAATTTCAGATTTCTTTCTCAAATCCGAATATCACTTAAAATTATTGTATAACCTCCCTATCATAGTAAGCCATTTTAGTTAGGTGTGCGAAAGCTTTCGCTGACTATAAATACACTCATTTTTATGACAATACTAAAAGGAAGTCACGTGAGAAAATTATTGCTACTAATCATTATTGGATTGTTTGGTTGGGAATATTATGCAACAAATTATGGCGGCATTTCGCCAATAGACACATTACAAAGCGAAGTTATTGACCCCATTCGGACAAAGTATACTCGTAAACGTAACGGACCCTATTTAACAGATGAGAGCAAATTTGTCTGTGATGGCAGGCAATACTGTAGTGAGATGACCTCGCTTGAAGAAGCACTTTTTTTTATTAAAAACTGCCCTAATACAGACATGGATGGAGACTATGATGGTGATCCATGTGAAAACGACACGAGACTCCGCCCCTAAATATAAAATCTAAACATGGCGCACATGCTTAGTATTAAAAAATAAACTATCCCAATACACTCTGAATTCAAGATAATTTATTTAGAGTGTTCTTTTTTATTATAGTGAGTTCTCTTTTTTAGTCCCTTAAATAATTAAAAAGTATTTACCTTCAAAATACAAAAACAGAATTTTCCTAGTTATTTTTCACTGACTTAGCGCTAAATTGATCTAAGACAACAGTCATTTTATTGGTACTGGTTAACATCTTTTTTTATAAATAATGTTTAAACTTCAACTGATAAATTGATGAATTTTATTGATAGCTAACGACACACTTGGATGATTTCTACGTGATAAAAGCAAAAATAACTAACAACGAAGTGAAATTTTCTGAATCAGATATTCTCCTTTCGACAACCGATCTTAAAAGTCATATCACTTATGCGAATAAAGATTTCTGCAAAATCGCCGGTTTTGATTTAGATGAAATGAAAGGCAAGCCACACAATCTTGTTCGCCACCCTGATATGCCAAAACTTGCTTTTGCTGACCTGTGGAAACATTTACAAAATGGCCAATCTTGGATGGGACCGGTTAAAAATCGCTGTAAAAATGGTGATTATTATTGGGTTAATGCGTTTGCGACTCCTATCAGGGATGAAAATAATCGAACAATTGAATATCAGTCAGTACGTACTAAACCAAATGATGATGTTGTAGCACGTGCCAGCAGTGAATATAAAAAAATCAATGATGGACAAAAATCTCGCGCGTTATCAAAAAAGTATGATGTAACTTTATTTATTAGCATCCTTTTAGCCGCGTGTTTTGTTACGGCTTTAGCCTCTGTTTTGATCAATGGCTTTGAAATATTGAATACGGTATTACTCATCGTTTTAGCTACTATAAATAGTCTGATGTTCTTTTGGCGTAGGCGCTACACACAGCTAATTAGTAAAGCAAAAGACATATACAATAACCCTTTAATGGCTTACTTATACTCAGGAACAAATGATGACATTGGCTATTTGAATTTAGCATTTGAAATGCAACAAGCAAAACTTAAAGCGATTGTCGGGCGTGTTAATGACGTAACAATGGGAGTGAATAATAATGCAATACAGTGCGCTGAAACTGGACACCATGTTACTGAACTATTAAGTAAACAAGCTGACGAAGTGTCACAAATTGTTATTGCGACGGAGCAAATGTCAGCGTCGATAAATGACTTATCATCGAGTACAACAGACACAAGCCAAGCAGCCGAAACGGCGATGAAATCAACAGAGCAAGGGTCACAAGCTGTACAACAAACGATTAATTCAATAAACGAGCTGGACAAAAAACTTCACTCAGCCAGCGAGCAAGTTGTGAATTTAGTGGAGGGTAATAAGCATATTGTCTCCATTTTATCGGAAATAAATGCCATAGCAGAGCAAACGAATCTATTAGCATTAAACGCCGCGATTGAATCAGCACGTGCTGGTGAACAAGGTAGAGGTTTTGCTGTCGTTGCGGGTGAAGTACGCGCCCTCGCCTCACGGACTCAGCAATCAACCGAAGAAATTAATACTGTTTTAAATCGTCTCACTGGGGCATCTAAAGAAGCACAAAATGCGATGTCTGATGGCCTCAAGTTGTCTTCAGAAAGCGTGAGTTTAGCCCATAAAAGCGGCGAAAGTTTACAACATATCAACGCACAATCGGTTAAGTTAAGCGAACTTAATAGTATTATTTCACAAGCAATTAGTGACCAATTAGCAGCCAGTCAAGCAATTGCTGCCAATATATCAGCAGCGCAAGATTTTGCGCATGAATGTACTTCGCTTGGTCATTCTGCCCAGCAATTGTGCGAAGGATTATTATCGAAAGTAACGGAGCAAACCGCACTCATTAATCAATTTAAGTAATTATGTTTATTTTAAAATCGTTATTATTACATAGCAGATGAAATGTTTCTGCTAATCGTTCGGTTTCGCTAAGAACATGTTGCCAATACTTTATACGCGTGTCGGCATCAAGTACTGTGAAGTCTGTTCTGTCTGGTATTTTATTGTAGGGTAATGACGCTATAAACTTTGCTGAAGGTGTAACCATCACCACATTATCGTAATTACGCGGTGTGATCCCCCTGCTTAGGTTTTTATCAAACCACCCTGCTTTTGGCTTATTATTAAAGTGCGGATAAAGTATTAACCCTTCATTGTGAATTGTTAAATCAAAATGGTAATCAATAATACCGCCATCTCGGTACATACCTAGCGGTGTGCCTGGTATATTTTTAATGCCTTGCATTACTAACGGAATTGAGCCTGATGCAAGTAAAGCATCGGCTAGATTAGCTTCTGTAAGCTCAACTGTTTGAGTATTAAAGGTATTATTGTCACTAAAGGACAGATTACTATTCGCAGGTTGAAACACGAAACGTTCATATTGTTTGCTCAACAACCGTCTATTTACTCTGTTAAATAGGCAGGGTGAGAGCATACTTTGTTAACAAGTATTAACCAAAGATAAGCTCAGCCCTGAATTCATCGTCAAAACTAGCCCTAACACACTTACTGCGTATCGAGTCTTTACGGCCTTTGTGCTGTTTTACCAGGTTGCGAACAA
>NZ_JACDWU010000224.1:0-1180 GCF_016464045.1 Pseudoalteromonas sp. bablab_jr011
AATATTACCGCGGTTAACGAGGGCTTGATTATAGTGAGACCAGTTTGTGATTTTGCTCATTGTTGTTGCACGGGCTAGTAGGATATAGATGATCTGATCACAGGCTGGCAAGATAGTTCAAACTTTTAGGAAACAACGCCGTTGTGTGAATGAAAGTAGAAGCATTTTTAGTTAACTCGTTTACTGCAGATGGAAGCGGAGGTAACCCTGCCGGTGTTGTATTCAATGCGGATAAACTTTCTGATGCGGAAAAACTGACTATTGCGAAAGCCGTGGGCTTTTCAGAAACGGCCTTTGTATCAGACGATGAAGAGGTCGATTTTTCGGTGTCATTTTTTACCACAACAGAAGAGGTCGATTTTTGTGGTCATGCTACGCTTGCTGTATTTTCGACTCTATTCAACCAAGGTGTGATAGCTGCGGGTAATTACACGCAGAGAACCAAAGCGGGTCTACTCGGAATAACGATTGCCAATGACGGTCAAGTTACGATGGAGCAAACCTTACCTAAATATCTCGGCAGCTTTGCGTATCATGAGGTCGCTGGATTATTGGGGGTTGATGAAGCGGTTTTAGCATCAACGGCTTTACCGGTAGACGTAATCACAACAGGTTTACCCGATATTATCGTTCCTGTACCACGGGGCTATCTCGATAAAATTGAAGTTAATAACGCTGCTCTCAGTGATTTTTGTAAACAACATGAAGTGATTGGTGTGCATGCATTTGAGCTTTACGATGCGCATGAAAAGCTGACTGCAAGTTGTCGAAACTTTGCACCTTTAGTGGGTATTCCAGAAGAATCGGCAACAGGGAGCGCGAGTGGTGCGCTTGCTTGTTACTTAACTAGGCATCTTTATTCTGAACACATTAATCATTTCAAATTTGAACAAGGACGACTCATGGGGTGTGCTTCACATATCTCAGCATGCGTTAGATCAGACAAACAAGGTGTGAGTCAGGTGTTAGTGGGTGGATACGCCAGTGGCTTCGGAACACAAATAATCGAAATATAGTGTATATATCTAAAACAAAAATCTTGTCTCGTCCTAAAATACGTTGACGGTTTTAATTGAAGGCCAGTAGCTTTTGCTCCTGGTCTTTTTTATGCACTTGGTTTGGGGTTTCCATGCCTAAACTCAAATGCGGCCTCATTTCATTGTATATTACTATTGATTCT
>NZ_JACDWU010000225.1:0-25291 GCF_016464045.1 Pseudoalteromonas sp. bablab_jr011
CTGTTAGAACTCAATCTGTACGAGTGCCCACACAGATGATTGCTTTATATTGTTAAAGAACAGTGCGACTTCGTCGCTAGGGATGCGTATAATACATCCTTATTTTTTAGAGTCAACACTTAATTTTAAACTTTCTTTTGAAGATTTAAAACCGAAGTTTTACTTAACTCTCTGCTACGTTTCTCAGCGTCTTTCGTTGCTGTCTCCCGTCTCAGTGGGGTCGCATTATAGGGAGATCCAAAAACAGATCAACACTTTTTTTCGATCTTTTTATCGTTCGCTCACAAAGTGAACTAAAATTACCGAAAATAACAAAAACAGTCGCAATTATGGCTGTTTTTTAAGCCAATATTCATAATTTAATGCAAATTTCATTGCTATGTTCATTTAACGCGTTAAGATAGCAAGTTCACAATGTTAAATTAATGTTTATTTCCTGTTTATTGGTAGATCAAAAATGAAATTACCCGATCAAAAATCTTTTCTTTTCTCTGTTATTCTTGCTGTATTAGGGTTTGTTATTGTTAAGTTTGCATTTTCGAGCTTAGCTTTAGACCCTGCGTTGCTATTTGGTGCAGGCTTATTAATTGGTGCTTTAGTTATTGCAGCACTCTCATCAACGGCAAGTGAGGAGGCTGAAGTAAAAACAAAAACACTTTATGTTGGCAACCTTCCTTACCGAGCGAATGAAGGTGTTGTACGCGCTTTATTTGAAGAACAAGGTAAAGTCTTTAACGTTCGTTTATTGAAAGATAAAAACACTGGTAAACGTCGTGGCTTTGGTTTTGTTGAAATGGCTGAGGCAGATGCTGACAATGCAATTAATCAATTAAATGATAGTGAGTTCCAACAACGTACTTTAAAAGTACGTGAAGCAAAACAAAAACAAGAGAACGAGTCTAATAGTTTCCGTGAGGAATCTGATCAATCAGCGTAACAAGCTCTACGCTTAATTGCTGGTGACTAATCGGAGCCGTTGCATAATAGTGCAGCGGCTTTTTTTTGTCTGTTGCTAAATTTAATTGCTGCGTTGTAATAATACTACTGACACGATTTGCAATTGCACGGCCTGAGTCAATCAATTTAACGCGTTTGTCGTAATAGTTATTTATTGCATGGGCTAATAAAGGAAAGTGTGTGCATCCGAGTACTAATACATCAATATCATCTGCAATAGCGAGTTCAGCCATTGCTTCGTTGAATTCGGCTTTGAGTAGTTTTTTACTATGAAACAGTGTTTCTGCAATTTCCACCAGCTTAGTCGAAGCGTACAAGCTCACTTTTGTACCTTGACTGTGTGTCAAAATTAACGTCTCGGTGTATTTGCTTTTTGTAGTCGCGGGCGTGGCAAGTAAACCAATGTGCTTCGTATTACTTATGGCACATGCTGGCTTTATAGCAGGCACAACCCCCACAACTTCAATACTTGTATAGTGTCGAATAACGTCTAACGCAGATGTCGATGCTGTATTGCAGGCAATCACTAATATATCAACATGCAACGCATGTGTGTCTATAAAGTGTAATAGCCCTAATAAGCGTTGAATGATTGTTTGCGAAGTTTGCGCACCATAAGGCAGAAAGGCATTATCCATAAAATAGCTATAATCTGCATTCGGGATCAAAGCCTGGATCTGTTCAAGCACAGTTGTCCCACCAATACCTGAATCAAACACCATTATATGGACTGACAAACTACTTACCTCGGATCATGAAAGGCAAGCAGTTTGCCATGTGACTATCTAAAAAGAAAGCGAAGACTAGCTCTGTTCATTGGCTGAACGTAGTGTATTCATTTGCTCGAACATCGCTTTGGTATAATCAACCAATTTACTGACTTCTTCTTTATCTTGATTTAACCATTGCAATATTCCGGCAAGTTGATTTTGCAAACCAATATCACCGGCTTTATTAAAGGCTTCTTTTAAGTCATCGTTAAAAGGGGCGACCTTTTCTGCAACTTCTTTCTCTGGCGTTGGTTTATATTCTTCGTACCCTTTTATAGCTGCAACTGTTTTGGTTTGCTTCAAATCCATCGAAAAACCGACTAGCTGCTCATTACTCAAGTTAAGCTCTTTAGCTTGTTCAAAGGCTTCATCGAGTGAGCCTGAGAAAAATGTTTCGCTAACGCCTTGTAAGTCTTCCATCAACTCGTTAATGGCCTGCTGCTCTTGCTCATTAAGATCGCCATTCACTGACATAGAAAAAGATAAGTCACGTGATTGTGACGATTCACTGACATACGCTTCGTTGTCACCGTTTTTACTGTAGCTACTAGCGGACTTGCTCTCATATGCATCTGCAAAGCTAATACTGACTTCATCACCTTCGGCTGTGGTAAATGTATATTCAGCATTATTACTTAAGCTCACGTACTGTGCTTGGCTAACCGTCACGGCATTAGGTTTAGGATTAAATAAGTCTTCTTCAAGCTCATCAATACCTTTTAAGATACCTTCTTTCGATTTTTCGATACCCTCTTCGATATCGTCATTTAAGATGCCTGATTCTTTAAGTTCATCATAGGCATCATCGATTCCCATTTGTACGCCTTTGCGTGCCTCGCCTAACATGCCTTTTAACTTTTCATCATCAGCGCCATCTGCTTTTGCTTTACGCAGCGCACCACCAACAAAATTGAGTACATTTTTAACGATCTCATCAAAATCAAACAGGGGTTTATCTTTCTTTTCTTCTGCTTTAGGTAAACCAAGTGCTTGTGCGAGTTTATCGTCGAGTACTTTTGCAGCCAGTTCGCGGCCACGTTGTTGATAGCTATCTTGACGATTTTGAATGGTAGGCTGCTGTACAGACTGTTTACCATTGTATTTATTCAAATTTGTATTAGGCATATAGCCTAGGTTGCCAATTTTCATGATCCGACTCCATTTTATGGTTACCTCATTATCGGCCAAAAATCGCATAACTTAAGTTTTTTGTATAAAAAAACGACACTAAAATAAATAACAAAACTAGACAAATCCTCTCTGCTCCCTACAATAGCGCCGACAAATAGCTAAGAGATAAAAGGTAATCAGCCATGGCGGTTATAAAAATTGATACAACTCAATATGATGCACAATTGAGTGAGAAAGAGCAGCGCATCACGTCACAGTTTAGGCGCTTTGGTGTAAACACATTAGAAGTGTTCAGCTCTGATCCAATTCACTACCGTCAACGTGCAGAGTTTAGAGTGTGGCATGAGGGCGACGATTTATTCCACATTATGTTTGATCAGCAAAGCAAAGAGAAAATTCGCGTTGATGAATTTGATCCCGCCGCGCCACTCGTTGGCGAAGTGATGCAGGTGATGATTGAAAACTTAAAAGGGTGTGAGGTACTTCGCCGCAAGTTATTCCAGATTGATTACCTCTCTAGCTTAAGTGGTGAAATTCTTGTTAGTTTGCTTTACCACAAACCTTTAAACGATGAATGGCTAATTGCGATTAAAGAGCTTAAAGCAAAATTAAGCAGCCAGTTTAAAATCGACTTTATTGGTCGTGCACGTAAGCAAAAAGAAGTGATTGGGAACGACTATGTCGTTGAACGATTAAACGTAAATGGTAAAGAACTCATTTATCAGCAAGTAGAAAATAGCTTTACTCAACCAAACGCAAAAGTAAACATTAAAATGCTGGAGTGGGCACAAGCGTTGTGTGAGCCCCTTAATAATGATTTGCTAGAGCTGTATTGTGGTAATGGTAACTTTTCAATTGCACTAGCCGGTTCATTTAACCGAGTGCTTGCGACTGAGATCTCAAAGTCATCGGTTTATTCTGCACAGTACAATATTGCTCAAAACAAAGTCGATAATTTAGATATCATTCGTATGTCGAGTGAAGAGTTTACACAAGCCATGAAAGGCGAACGTACTTTTTCACGTTTAGACGGTATTGATCTAAACAGCTATAACTGCCAAACAATTTTAGTCGACCCTCCTCGAGCGGGGATGGATACTCTTACCTGTGATTTGGTGGCGAACTACGACAACATTATCTATATCTCTTGTAATCCCGAGACATTAGAACGAGATCTTGATCACCTTTGCAAAACACACGAAGTGAAACGTTTTGCGATTTTTGATCAATTCCCCTATACACATCATATTGAGTCTGGCGTCTTTTTACAGCGTAAATAACTTATACTTTTGCCAGCGCAGCCAATAGCGCTGGCAATTGTTGTTCACTGAACACCTGTATATTATTGTCACTAAGTAACTTTGCAGTTAAACCCATTCCTCGAATCTTTTGCCCTGTGTGACTTCCATCATAAATATAATTACGTCCACATGACGGACTAGACTCTTTGAGTAGTGCGAACCGAATCCCTTGTTCTTTGCATACGCGTAATGCTTGCTGTGCACCCGCTTTAAACTCTGCGGTGACGTCATGCGCATCCTGTGTTAATACTCTACCCTGGCTAATTTCAGCAGGCGCTCTTGGTGTAGGTAGACCACCCGCAACCTCAGGACAAAAAGACACAATACGCCCTTGCTGCTTCAGTGACTCTAATCCAGGATGTAATAAGTTTTGTGATTGACCGTCATAGCGTACCGGCTTTCCTAGTAAACAACTCGACACTAAAAGATTTTTCATTTCTTCACCAAACAAAAAAGCTCCGCGAGCGGAGCTTTTAAATAATATTTTCGAGTCTCTTACTTAGCTGCTAAGTAATTAATTAGCTCAGCCATGCTTTTTGCATCGGTAATACCTGAGTCTGCACCTAAGATTAAACGATACTTACCATTCACAATAAAGGTTGGTACGCCTTTTAAGGCTCCTTTTTGTTGATAGTACTCTTGGTCGCGTTTCATTTTCGCTGCTATCGTACGTACTGAAAAACTGTTGTAGTACTTTTCAAAATCTTCAGCAGTTACACCTTGTGATACGAAAATATCTTTCATATCTGCAAGCTCATTAATACGCGCACGTTTACCATGAATGTGGTCAAAAATTGCACCAACTAACGCATCGCTATTTGGGAGTACTGTTGCTGTTGCATAACCTTGCGCAAGCACTGTTTGGATCTCAGGATCACGAGGACCAACAAAATTAACGTGATTCTTTTTAAATTTAACGCCGTCTTTAAGCATTGGCTTAAGCTCAGCAACAATTGGCTCGAAGGTATTACAGTGAGGACAGTAGAATGAAAAAAACTCGGTCACTTCAGGCTTTTTAGAAGCTCGCGCATCAATTGTTTCATAATGCTTACCTTCTTCGTATTGCGCCGCACTCGCTGTGGCAACGAAACCTAGCGTCACGGCCACAAATGCAGCTTTAACTAATTTGATCATTATTCAATCACTCCAAAAATTATTGTTCTAATAAAAACTTTACTAACGCATCAAGCTGCTCTTGGCTCTTGATGGTATTTATATTAATTTTATATTTATCATTCACGATAAAAGTCGGCACACCCGTTAACGCACCCATCTCTGAGTATTTATTCTGTTTGTCTTGCATCGCTTTTTCTGCACTGATCACAGGCATGCTAGCAATTTCAGAGTCAAACACATCGCCGCTAATACCATTTGTCGCCAATAATGCTTTCACGTCTTTAATATTTTGCAGCGGTGCACGTTGAATATGAATGCTATGAAAAATTTGGTCGGCCACTTGCTCACCTTTACCATGTTGCTTTGCAATTAGGTAAGCATAACTTAGGTTACTTTGTGTTTGTTTCGATACACCACCTAAAAAGTTAACGTGATTCTTAACAAACTCAGTGCCTTCAGGCAGCGTTGAGGCCAGTGCTTTCGCCACTGGTTCAAACTTAAAACAGTGTGGACAGTAAAATGAGAAAAACTCAGTTACTTGTGGTGTAGCACTCTTTTTAGTGTTTAGTACTTCGTATTGATTACCTGCTTCAAAGTCAGCTGCCAGTGCTGCAAAAGGTAAACATAGAATGAGTAGACTTAATTTTAATTTTTTGAACATTGTTTTCTCGTCTTTACTTATCTTTTAAAAATTTATGGTAATAATTTTAACGGTGGTTCTTGTAGCGCTGCAAGCTGTTCTTTTAACGCGAGTATTTGCTGCTCCCAGTATTTGTCTTCTGCGAACCATGAAAAGTTCCGTGGGAATGCAGGATCATCCCAACGTTTTGCTAACCACCCCATGTAATGCACCATGCGCATCGCGCGTAATGGCTCAATTAATTTCAGCTGGCTGTGGTCAAAATCACAAAACTCTTCATACGCTGCTACCAAAGTGTCTAACTGTAACAGTTGATTGTTACGATCGCCACTGAGCATCATCCATAAGTCTTGAATTGCAGGACCTTGTCTGCTGTCATCGAGGTCAACAAACATCAGTGCATCACCCGCCCACAAAATATTGCCCGCATGGCAGTCACCATGTAATCGAATTGTCTCTACATTTTTATATTGGGCTGTGGTTTCTTTAATAACCAAATCCAAAATCGTATAAAAAGCATTTTCTAATGACGTTGGCATCAAGTTACTTGCTTGTAACTGAACTTTAGCTGTCTGAAGGTATTCTTCACAACTGATCACTGGGCGATGATTAAATGAAGATGCTTTTGCAACTTGATGCATACGACCAATTAAACGGCCTAACACATCGAGTTGATCTAAGTTATCAACTTCGAAAATACGCCCGCCCACACTGGGAAATAACGCAAATAAATAGCCGTCATGCTCAAAGAGGCTTTTCCCGTCCTTTACTACGGGCGCAACGACGGGAACTTCTGCATCAGCAAGTTCAAAAGCAAACGCATGCTCTTCTAATATTTGTTCTTTGCTCCAACGCTCAGGACGATAGAATTTTACAACGTATCGGTAACCGTCTTCTGCTTTAAACTGATAAACGCGATTTTCATAGCTGTTTAAAGCAAGTAATCCTGACTCAGCATATATCCCAATACTTTCAACTGCGTCTAAAATTGAATCGGGTGTGAGGTCAACAAAGCTAAATTTACTCATAGTGTCCCATTATATAAAAAAAGCGGGAAAACCCCGCTTTTTATTGTATTTGCTCAGTGTACTGAATTATTGCGCCTTAAAGAAGTTACTAGGCTGCGAAATCTGAATATCAGGCTGCCCCTCCACCGAAAGTATAAACTCGAATTTTGTCATCGGCTTTTTCAAATCGTACGGATCAACCACTAATGACAAGGGCACGTTATAAGATTCACCTGAGGGCACAGTGAATGTTTGTTTGCCTATATATTCAAAGTTATTTAAGCCTTCCACTGTAATATTAAACGTTTGCTCGTATTGCGCTTTGTTAATCACTTTAAGCGTGTAGGTGTTTTCAACTAAGCCATTGAAGTCAACCCGGTAAAGCTGATTACGGTCGCGGATAATATCAAGCTCCATTGGTTTACGCATGGCAATATTTGCCACGAGAGCCCCGGTTAACACAACAAGGATAACAAGATAACCAATCAATTTAGGTCGCAAAGCATGCGTTTTATTTTCAGGGGTTTCTAAGTTTCGCTCTGTGGTATATGAAATGAGCCCACGTGGGTAATTCATTTTATCCATTACACCATCGCAAGCATCAATACAAGCACCACAGTTGATACATTCATATTGCAAACCGTTGCGAATATCTATCCCTGTCGGGCACACTTGTACGCATAAGTTACAATCGATACAGTCACCGAGTCCTAACTCTTTCGGATCTTGTTTACGTGAACGAGGACCACGAGATTCATCATAACTTACTGTAAAGGTGTCTTTATCAAACATGGCCGACTGAAAACGCGAATAAGGACAGATATGTAAACACATAATTTCACGCATCCACCCTGCATTGCCGTATGTACACACAGCAAACAATGCGATACACCCATAAGAATAGGCTGTGGCATCCAAAGTAAAAATATCCGGAAGTAGCTGGCGTATAGGTGTAAAGTAGCCAACAAAGGTAAACGCTGTATACAGTGAAAACAGCCACCAGCTGCTGTGTTTTGCCGTTTTACGCCAAAACTTATCAAAGTCCATGGGGCGTTGATCTAACTTCTTACGCTGGTTTGCAGTGCCTTCAAACTTTTCTTCGAACCAAATAAAAATAAATGTCCATACAGTTTGCGGACATGTGTAACCACACCAGACTCGGCCATAAAATGTGGTGACGAGGAACAGCGCAAAAGCTGCAAGCATAAGAATAAACGCAAGAATGGTTAAATCTTGTGGCCACAGAGTGAGGCCGAAGATATTAAACTTTTGGCCTACTAAATCGAACAGCACAGCTTGCTGTCCGTGGAAGTTAATCCAAGGTAAAAGCATAAATGCAAGCATGCCAACGAAACCAATTCGTCGCCTTAACAGCTGATGCAAGCCTGTTACTGCTCTTACATAAATTCGATTGCGTGGATTAAATCTATCATCATGGGAAGCGTTTTCCGGTTTTTGGATTTTTACTTCCGTTGGGATGTTTTTAACCTTAATTTGTTTATCCATCAAAATTCCTCAACGCCACTAGGAAATAAACTCAAACTGATGTTTGCAGTTAAATAGGTTATAAAGCCAATACGACAAATTAGAATGCATCTCATTTCGTTCAGAGTTTTCTGAAATTTCCAACCTATCGAAAGTATTATACTCAATCTCTCAAAAATTTCAGGGAATGATCTAAAATATGAACTTTTTAATTATTTCATCGTATATTCTTGCTTTTAAATCAGCCATTTTATTAAACTTGTCCCAATTCCTTCTTTATTTAGATCAAAGTTCTGTGTGCTATGAAAAAATTTATCATTTTAGTACTTATTATTTTAGCATTGTTCACGATTGATCACCCTTTGATCAAAGAACCCAGAGAACTGTTGTTAGGTGATGGGGTGAACGTACTTTCAGATTTTAGCCAAGTTAACCGCAGCCCCGCCGCGAATATGGCGAAGAACACGATTAAGTCACAGCTTAATTTATCGAGTTCAGAGCGTGAGTACGTCGAAGAGGCTTTTTTGAATGACGATAAACTGCAAATCTTTCATTTACATTATTGTCGTGAAAAAGATATTAACTTATATTTCTATGGTGAACGCCTAGAACGTGTTTGTAATATTGTTTCGGATGCACTTGAAGAAAGGTTAAATAAATAATGGATTTTTCTGCGCTTAATAAAAAAACCAGCGATTCATTTGCTAAACAGCGCAATATGCTAAAAAAGTTAGCAAAAGGACAGACTATGCATTGTGAAACATGCAAAGGAGTCCTTACCTTAAACCTACAGACTGAACAGCCTGGCAAAGGCATTGTTCGTTGTGCAAAAGGCTGCACAGATATTGTGTTAGAGCTTGCTTAGCCCCAGCCTTCATCATTATAAAGCTGGCTATTTACTGCAACGGCTTCGATTAACTCAGCAAAGCCTGCTGCAAACTCATTCATCACTTCATACTGCTGTTGACATAACAGCCCTTCGGTTAAACCATGCTGATTGGCAATCGATGCTATATCAGCTGAGTCGAGTATAAAGAAACACAAACTTTGCTGTGCTGTCTCAAGTGCTTCTTTTAATTCACTTGCTAGTTGTGGCGCAGCTAACAATTTAGCAATATAGCCCTGCGCCCCAAGCATAAAGCCTTGGCTCCAATGCTGACACTCTTGCATATCAAGGTACGGCTGCTGAGCAGAATTAAATTGCAAACTTACGGGTAAGCTGTATCCGGTTTCAAATACGTGTTCACTGATTTGCTGATATAGCGCCATAAATGCAAACAATACCTGCTCATCCATTTGCCCATCACAACCAGGGACAACTTGCTCAAGCCACTGATGAACATCCAATGGCTCGGGCGCACAAATAACGGCAAATAAATAACCGTGTGTTTGTGCTAACGATAGCGCGTCTTTTTGCTCAGCAAGAAAGCGTGCTAATAAGGCGCTTTGCTCTTTTGAAAACTCAGGAATTTGCATAATGCCTTCAATTAAAGTCGTGTTTATAAATTAAGTGGATAGCGTCCTTCGCTATCTGGACGCCCTAAAAACTTCGCAGCGTCATGCACTTCTTTTGGTAGACTGGCTTCTGGTTTTATATACCCTGCCACTTTAAAATCTAAATTGGCTTTTAGTACAGCATCGGCCTCAAGACCTAAGCGATTTTCAGGGTCAACCAAGACAGCTATATCGCCTGATTTACAACTAAGACGGCCGCTCAGTGGGCCAACACTAAACCAGCCATTAAGTCCTTGAACATCGATATTGGGACTGGCAATCTCACCCATTAACGTTTCACAATACGGCTGACCAGAGCTGAACTCATCGAGATCAACAATCACACGCCCTTGTGCACTAATTGGCAATGGCAGTTTTAAGCGCGCCATCGCACGCTCAACGCTCAAACGTAGTGTGGTATTTTTTACCACAACAGCTTGATTGAACAACCCATACGAAAAATCAGCATGACCCGAAATATCTGTTTTATCACGCGGATCACCAAAGCGCACCGTACCAACGAGTTTGCCCGTCAACAATGACCAGCCAGATAACTTCCACCGTACATTATTAAGTTGCTCACCATCAAAACGTACCTGCATTATGCGACCATCCCAAAGCGAACCACTGGCTTTGCCTAGTTGCAATTGTTTTGGTAAATGCGGTGCAGCTAAATCTAGTGCAATTGCAGCGGGTGTTTTTATAAGCGTAAACACCAAAAAACACATCACAAATACTGTGACTAATAAAATAATTCTTTTCATCGTCTACTTCTCTAGTACCAAACGACTGACACGAACAAAACCAGACTTATCGTCTTTACTAATGTCTAAGTTTTCAATCAGTACACCTTGTGAATTAACTAATTCATCAAGCCACTCAACCAACTTGTTAAACTCGACAGAATCGATAGTTAAACGCAGTGAATTATCATTCGGTTGCATTTTACTGATGGTGATCTGATAACGATTTCGCGTGCTATTCACAATTTGACTTAAGCTGCGGTCATTCGCTACTCGTGCACTGCCACTGGCCTTTAACTTAACAATGCTCTCATCAACCCATGCCAGCAATTCTTGTTGTTTTATCGTGTCTTGTTCTGCTTTTTCAATCGCCGCATTTAACGGCCTAAAGATTCCCATCACAAGGATAAAAATAACAAAAATCACCCCAGCGACGACAACAAGTTGTTGTTCTTGCTCTTTTAATGAACGCCAGTAACTAATTAATTGGTTTTTCATGCCGCACCTCGCAACTTAATTTCACCGACGACAAAATCACCATCATTATTTAGTGAGCCTTGATCAACCGTTAAGCCTCGCTGTTCTAAAATTGCTTTTACTTTTCCAAACGATTGGAAATCTTTACCACGTGCACGAATACGTAACTCGTTGCGGCCTTGGTCATAACGCAAAGTTTCTGGCGTGAAGTCTTTTACTTCACTAAAAATAGTCACTAAGTCATTAGTCAAATCTAAGAAACCAGCGGTACTTCCGCTATCGAGCAATGCGAGTTCATTACGAATTTGACTACGAATCAACTGTGGGCGTACTTTCTTATTAGGAAAAGCGCGCTGATAGTTAGTCACAACTTGTGCCTTCGTTTTCTCAAGTTGAGTATTTAGTTTATATAACTCAAGGGACTTAACCCCCACACTGCATACCAATGCAACCCCTGCGGCAATAGCGGCTTTTTGCCAGTATCCCCACCAAATGGCTGACTTTTTCTTTAATTGATATACACCTTGGCGTAGATTAAAACTAATTTCAGGGAGTTGTTTCGCAAATAAAGCGAGCGGTAAATCATACAGCTCCGTTTTTGCCTCAAGATTAACTGATTCAGGGAACCCGGTGGCTGGACTAAAATGTGCAACATCTGGGTGGCCCATTGCGGTCAAATAACCATCTAGCCAGTCTGTTTCAACAGCTGCAATATGCCAGTGACCTAATTTACATAACCATTGGCCATTGAGTTCAACGGTACGCAGGGTATTTTCATTGTCGACTCGAGGAAGTAATAATGCGTCAGGTAACACTTTAAATACTTCAATATCATGCTCATTGAATGTAGCAAGCCACTGCTCAAACCACTCACGATCGGTCATGGCGATATTAACCGCATGCTTTTCATCTATGAGTGTAGGCTCAGCAATCGCAATAAATAGGTCGTCGACATCACACGCGATATCTTCTTCAAGCATATAGGGCAATGCCTGCTCTAACTTACGACTCCATTTAGTCGGCAATTCAACTGTTTTTAGCTGAATTTGATCACTCGGTAAAAGAGCAACCACTTCACGGGTTTGTGCTTTTTCAGTTAACTCACCTAATTGTGCTGCACTGGCGATTTCGCCGCTCGCAATTATTTCTTGTTCTGTCGGTGAGTAAATTAGCCAACTAAGGCTATCTTGTAATGTTTGACCCGCACGGATCAACAATATTTCTGTCACTGTACGCCTCCAAATTTTCGCGCCAGTATCGTTACTTTACCATTATTGGCATGGAGTAAGGTGGTCATCGAAAAACGCAACTCTGCAAATTCAGCTTGCGTTTGTAGTTTAAAATAATCACTGTTGATGGTGAACAAGTCTTTAACAGCTTCGACGTTTTGTGCGCCTTGTTGATTAACTTGTTCAAAAAATGCGTTCATATCATCAAATCCCTCTTCAGGGCGAGACGATAATACACTTTCTGCGCCTGATAAACTGAGGCCATCAATAAGCGAGCTTAGAATAATGGCACTTTCATTAGGCAAGGTATTTACATTAATCGCTAAAAGTTCACTGTCTGGTATCACACACACAAAGGGCAATACTTTTTCCATCACTAATGGATTGAAGCCTTTAACTAAACGCAACTCTGATGTTGAAGCAAAAAAGCTGTTTGCAGTCATGTAGGGATACTTACGCGATAAGTACTCATCTTCTTCTGCACCTGAGCGATAAGTAATACTGTCTTCATCGAGCCAGTCATAGACGCTGTCAGCCATTGCCTCTTCAGACTCATCTGCGGGTAAGTCTTCAATATTCTCAAGTAAAGCTAACAATGCTTTGTGCGCTGGGTTCGTTTTATTAGCCGAGCCGGTTTGTTGCACAGGTTTTGTGCGTAAAGCATTTAAGTTCAAGCACGCTTGCAAATCCGTAATCGTGCCACTTAACGTGCCATTATCAACAGGGTAAGGAACCCCACCTTGCTGCGCCCAGACTTGCCCTAGATGAATTTTATCAGGGTCATCTTTTTTAGTTTGTTTAATCGCTTTAATCGCTAATTCTTCAGCAGCAAAAGCATACCACTTAGCTTGCTGATGACTTTGTATATTAGTACTACGCTGCACTTGCACCATCAGGTTTGCACTCATTTCGACCGCTAGCATAGCGGCTAATGCGACAATAAATAAAACAATAACAAGTGCGGCACCTTGAGAACGTTTAATCATCATGGCTGAGTACTCACTACACCTTCACCGGGCACTAAAAAGACTCGGCGAATAGGCTCTTGTTCTATTTTTTGAATGGTCACGGCAACAGCCTTCGGTAATGCAGCGGCTTGCCACTGTTCTTGCCATTCGTCTTTATCATCAAGAAATTCAAACTTCAGATCTTCAATATCTTCTAGAATAACTTGCGAACGCGGTTCCATATTATCGAGCTGATCAACATATACTCGGTATATGCGCTCTAGGTTATCATCGATAACACGATAACCAACAGCTTGTAACTCAGAGCGCGGCAGCAAGTTTATTGGATTAATCCACCCATCACGCACAAAACCAATGCCATCATATTGACTGTCAAATACATAACGCCCGGCAAGAATGTAACCTTCTTGAAAGTCTCCCGCCTCATTGCGTACTTGACGTTTCGTCATTTGGCTAAAGTCTTGGTCCATAAGACGAAATACCGTTTGAAAGCCATTAAGCTCTGCGATTGTCTCATCTGAGGCTTCTTTAGCCTTGGTGGTTGATTCTAAGATTTGATGAGTCGATAACACCACAAACGCCAAAATGCCCATTGCGACGATAACTTCAAGTAAGGTAAACCCGCGTTGCTTCACTACTTGTCACCTTTGTTTAAATAAGTAACAAGTTCATAAATGGGGTATTCTAGTTTTTCGTCAGCAAACACATTAATAGTGACTTTTACGAAGCTTTTATCTGCCGTAGCAACGACATCTTGACGCCAATACCACTCATAACCGGCCAGTGTTTCACTGCCTTTAGTGCCATTTTTGCCCGCCCACTTATCACCTTTTGTTCGCTGCTCAACTATGACATTTTCAGCAACCCATGATGCATATGTTTGCTCTTCAATCGTCGACAAGTGATTGATGTGTTCACCCGTTGCCTGCATTGCAGCAATACCCGCCATGGCACAAATAGCCAAAGCGACCATGACTTCAAGTAAAGTGAAACCCGCTGACTTAGTCATTACTCTGGCTCCATACGAAGTTTAACAGGAGCCATGAACTCGCCTTCGATAAAATACTGCGGTTCACGCTCCTCTTTCAGCTCATACACTAACTGAAAAGCACTGACTTCTCCTGAAGAAAGGATCAGTACCTGTGGAATCTTTAACTTTTTAAGTTCTAATAAACTATCTTCGTCACCGCCGCTCATCAATTCACGCCAGTTCGATTGCTCAAGTAAGTTATCTTGTGCCCATGCCAAATCTTCGAGATTCAAGGTTAATTTAAAATCTTCGTCTACTTTAATAGGCGCAAACAATTTTTCACGATCGAAGGTGACCCACTTTTCACCATCAAATACTAAAAATTCAAATACATTTTGATCTAAATGAAAGCCTAACTCGACCTGATTTAAGATGGCAAATTCAGATGCCATATTAATCGTGGTGTGTAATCTGAGCGCTTGTTTTTCTAATTTTTCTTCTGCACCACCATCAAAACTGTAGGCCACCATTTTAGTGACAAACCCTATCACCACAAGCACCATTAATATTTCGATGAGGCTAAAACCTTTTGCGTGCTTAGCACGCCCAGCCAAACGTAAACGATTAAGGCTTACCATAATAGTAAGCCTTGATGTGTATAAAAGGTAAACATCTGGCTGAGTTTACGCATTATTGCTTTTCTTCATCCCAGTTACCGATGTCATCATCGGTGCCAGCTTCGCCATCTGGACCCATTGAAAAAATATCAATTTTACCAATTTCTCCTGGGCTAATTAGTTGGTACGGATTGCCCCATGGATCTTCAGGTAACTTTTCAATAAAACCACCATCTGGAAAACGTTTTGGAACCGGCTCGATGCTCGTTTTAGTAACAAGCGCTTCTAGACCCTGTTCTGTAGTTGGATAGGCTTTATTCTTCAGCTTATAAAGGCTCAACGCATCTTCAATTTGTTGAATATCTAGGTGTGCTTTGTCGATCGCTGCCTCTTCTTGTTGGCCCATAATGTTTGGTGCCACAATTGACATAATCATACCGATGATAACCAGTACCACCATGACTTCTAATAATGAGAAACCTGACTGTTTGTTCACAAAAATACCTCTAATTTTCTTCAATAATTTATTATAAAGCGACAGCTACTGGCTGTTGCTCTACCGTTCCCTAATTTAAAGTCCTACTGCCTTATTCATTGCCATAATTGGCTGCAGTATTGCCATAACAATAAACAAGACAATGACCGCCATTGATGCAATCATCGCTGGCTCTAAAAGTTTTAAAGACACGTTGACCATGCTTTCAAACTCACGATCTTGATTATTTGCTGCTCGCTCAAGCATTTGCTCAAGTTCACCTGACTTTTCGCCACTTGCGATCATGTGCAGAATCATAGGTGGAAAAAGTTTCGTTTGTTGTAAAGCAGCACGAAGGCTCGCCCCTTCACTGACTCGGGTGGCCGCATCTTGCACCGATTTTTTCATTTTCTCATTAACCAATACCCCACCAGAGATACGCATACCTTCGAGTAAGGGAACGGAGCTTGAAGATAAAATACTTAACGTGCGTGCGAATCGAGCGGTATTCACCCCTCTCGCGACTTTACCTATACCAGGCAAGTAAAGTACTTTTTCATCAAACCAGTAACGAATTTTTGGTCGTTTGAGTGCATGCTTAATTCCCACTGAGAGTGCAGTGATAATTATTAAACTAATAAACCAATAATTTTGTACAAAGTTACTGGCTGCCATAACCCACTCTGTCGTCCAAGGAAGTACTTGTTTTGACTTTTCGAATGTTTTTAATATTTTGGGAACCACCGTGCCCAATAACACTGAAACAATTGCGATAGCAAACACAACAAGAATGATTGGATATACCATCGCTTGTGTTATTTGACTACGCATATGCTGACGTTGTTCCGTGTAATCAGCTAAACGATTTAATACTTGATCTAAGTGGCCCGATTTTTCACCGGCAGCCACCATGGCACGATATAAATCATCAAATACATGCGGAAACTCACTCATACCATCTGCGAGTGTGTAGCCTTCAACAACTTTTGAGCGTACAGACATGAGCATACGTTTTAAACGCGGTTTTTCACATTGCTCAGCGACGGCCATTACCGCCCCTTCGACAGGTAATGCTGACTGAATTAAGGTGGCAAGTTGACGAGTAATCAGCGCTAAATCTGAGGTCGATATTTTTGGTTTGAAAAAACCGCTAAATAATGACTTTTTAGCCCCTTTAACTTGCTTTTCACCCTCTGCGGCAGCGACAACCTCTAAAGGCATCAGGCCTTGGTCACGTAATGTTTGACGTATTTGCTTTACCGTATCGGCTTCAAGAATGCCTTTTTTCTCTTTACCTTTACCATCCAGGGCGCGGTACTCAAATGCAGCCATAATTAACCTTCCTCACGCGTTACACGCAAGACTTCTTCTAAGGTTGTACGGCCTGCCAACACACGGCTACAGCCATCTTGACGAATACTTGGGCTACGAGTACGAATGTACTTTTCAACACTTTGTTCGCCTTTACCGCTGTGGATCATTTCACGAATAGCCTCATCAACAACCAGTAATTCATGAATCCCCGTACGGCCACGATAACCATTAAAGTTACACTCTTCACAGCCTACAGCACGGTAAATCGTCGGTGGCTCAGCAGGGTTAACACCTAATAACTGGCACTCTCGCTCGTCGGCGACATGCCCTTCTTTACAGCTATTGCATAAAGTACGCACTAGACGTTGTGATAACACACCCAGCAAAGAAGAAGACAACAGGAAAGGTTCTACTCCCATATCTTCCATACGGGTAATCGCACCCGCAGCGGTATTGGTATGTAAAGTCGACATAACTAAGTGACCCGTTAACGACGCTTGCACACCGATTTGTGCGGTTTCAAGGTCTCGGATCTCCCCCACCATGACGACATCAGGGTCTTGACGTAAAATTGCACGCAATCCCCGCGCAAAGGTCATATCTACTTTGGTGTTTACTTGTGTTTGACCAATCCCAGGTATTTCGTACTCAATCGGGTCTTCAACCGTCAAAATATTACGGTCACGTGAGTTTATTTGACTCATCCCCGCATACAAAGTGGTACTTTTACCAGAACCTGTGGGACCAGTTACCAAAATAATACCGTGAGGCTTACTGATGAGATCAGCGAACAATTCGCGATTTCGCTCGGTCATCCCCAAATCTTCAAGATTTAAGCGCGCATTATTTTTATCAAGTAAACGCAGTACAACACGCTCACCAAAACTTGATGGCATCGTTGATACACGCACATCAACAGCACGTCCAGCAATACGTAAACTTATACGCCCATCTTGTGGAATACGCTTTTCTGCAATATCGAGCTTTGCCATAACCTTAATACGTGACACGAGTAAGGATGCAAGTTTACGATTTGGTTTTAAAACTTCTTTTAAGACACCGTCTACCCTAAAGCGAATTACTAACTCTTGCTCAAAGGTTTCAATGTGAATATCTGAAGCACCCTCTTTAATTGCCTCACTGAGCATGGCATTAATGAGTTTAATAATAGGTGCGTCATCATCCCCTGCGAGTAAGTCTTCTGTTTGCGGTAGTTCATCCGCTAAAGAAAATAAGTCAACTTCGTTGCCAATATCTTCCATCATTTGCTGTGTTTCAGAACTATCGCGTTGATAAGAAGCCTCAAGTAACAGCTCAAATTTGTCGTCTGGCAACTGCTCGAGTGAAAAACCACGCCCCGCAATACGACGTACTTCAAGTAAAGCCGTTACGTCTAATTCGCCGCGATAGAAAACAGTCCAATTATCACCATTTTTACTTAGCAAGACACCAGCACGACGCGCATATGAAAACGGTAAGCGCTTTGCAGGCAAGCTAACAAGATCATCACTTGTTAAGAGCTCATCATGGTCAATAGACGCACTCTGCGCTAACTCGTCATTAATCTCTGTAATTGCATCAGTCATCTTTACGATCATCTGCGTTTTGTTGTTTCAGGTATTCTTCATACGTTGGCGGTAATACCAATGCATCATTCCATTCTGGTAAGATTGGCATATCAGTTAATGGCATTAAATCAATCCCATCTTCTTTTTGTTTATGCTGCTCACCACGGATGAAGTTATATTTTGAATGACTTAACTTATTCATGCTCATACCATCACGAACAATCGTCGGACGAATAAATACAATTAAGTTACGCTTGCGCTTACTGGTACTGGTTGAACGGAATAAGTGCCCTAAAATAGGAATGTCACCTAACAATGGAACTTTCGAGACACTTTCTTGTACGTCTTCATCAATTAAACCGCCTAACACGACCATGCCACCATCATCGGCCATAACGGTGGTTTTAATCGCACGCTTATTCACTGAGATATCGACTGAAGTTGCACCACTTACGCCAGAGACTTCTTGCTCAATCGTTAACTGAACCGCCGAGCCATCATTAATTTGTGGTGTTACTTTGAGTTTCACACCCACTTCTTGACGCTCAACCGTTTGGAATGGGTTAGAGTTATTTGAACCCGTTTGTGACCCAGTGATAATTGGTACTTCTTGACCAACGATCATCGACGCTTCTTCGTTATCCATGGTGGTGACAGAAGGCGTTGCAAGAATATTTGAATTGGTATCTGTTGAAACGGCTTGGATAATCGCACCCCAGTCATTTTTCACAATACCCATTGCAAGACCGTTAATACCACCGAGTAACGCACCAAGTGGCCCTAAGTCACCTTCCTGTGTCTCTGAGGTATTTGTAACATTACCGGTTTCTGTACCAACAACCGTCCCTTGAATCGTTTTATCACGTGCTTGCTCTGCCGCAACAGCCAATGAGCCAACAGGCACTGTTGTGCCGTTGTTAAACTGCATCATTCCGCCTTGCTCTGAAATCCATTGCAAACCAAAGTTAATGCCATCGGCCTCAAGAACCTCAACAATAATTGCCTCAACTAGCACCTGTGCACGACGAATATCTAAGCGCTCAATAACTTGCTCAAGTGAGCGCATCGTATCTGGCTGGGCTGTAATAACCAACGAGTTTGAATCAGGGTGCGCTTCTATGCTTGTTTCGTTCTGACTGCGTGAACGAGCTTTCGTTGCGCCACCTTGGCCATCTTCAGCGAGTGTTTTACTCACACCTTGCAATACTTTTACTAAATCTTCTGCTTTTGCATAATTTAAGTAAATGACCTTGGTATTACCTTGATTCTCCAGCTCATTGTCTAAGCGGCTGATTAACTCAACAGCACGCGTACGGGCCTGCGCCTCACCACTAACAATCACACTGTTAGTACGACCATCGGCAACCACTTTCGGAATCAAAAATTCAGGGATGCTGCCTTTACCACTATCTTTATAAATATTGTCAACAACAGAGACAACATCATCCGCTGTAGCAAACTTAAGTTGAACAATATCAACTCGCTTATCACCGGCTTGGTCAACTGAACGGATGATTTCAACTAAACGATTTACAGAGGCAGCGTGGCCGGTAAGCATCATTACGTTAGCGGCGTTGAAGTTAGCAACATGCCCCCCGTCTTTTTGATCGCTAAACTGACGAACTAACGGACCTAACTCTTGTACGCTTACATTCTTAACTCGCACAACACGCGTGACCATCATATCGCCACTGGCTTGGTTATCTTCCGTCACTAAAGGGACGTTCGATTTTTTAGCGTCAGAGCTTTTCTCAATTTTAAGAATGCCGTTATCCATCTCAACAGCTGAATAACCGTATACTTCTAATACATTTAAGAAAAATTGATAGTACAGCTTCTCATCCATTAACTCATAACTGCGCACATTAACTTTGCCGCGCACGTTCGGATCGATGATCACTGTTTTATTGAGATTTTTACCCACAATATTAATGAACTCATTAATATCGGTGCCTTTAAAGTTTGCAGCATACTCAACAGCCGAAACTGAGAGCGATAATCCTGTTAATAAAAAAAGCGCTGCATACTTAGCTAACCCTTTTTTGATTTTTGTGAGGTGTAGCGCGTGAACCATTCTATAAAAACTCCAAAGCTAATTATTGCAGGCTAAATTGCACATCAATTTGCTCACCATCACGCTCGATAGTGATACTTGCATCAGTACTATTACGTAATTCATTTATTGCTGACATTGCCTGTTTTAAATCATTTAATTGATAGCCATTAATCGCAATGGCTAAATCATTATTCATTAATCCCATCTGCTTAAATAATGCCGGGTCTTTACCAGGGCTTAAGCGATAACCCACCAGTTCACCGTCGACCATCGCTTGCGATACACGAATGTAGTCGAATAATTTACCAGGGTCGTTTAATACTTCTTCACGCGTTTCAATAATCGCTTCTTTGACTTCTTGATCTTCAGTCGCATTGATTTCATTGTCCGCATCGATATCCTGAGGACCTTCTTCTAATTCTGGCTCTTGTTGCTCAGCCAAAACAGGCATAGAAACTGTTTTTGTAAAATCGAGTCCATCAAGCATTAATGTTTCAAAGCGACCACTTACATCCAAAATAACACGATCAGGTAAGACTTGTGCGAGCTTCGCTCGAGTGCCTTGAATTACATCATCAACAACATACGTTTCTTGTTTTCCTTGAGACTCTATTATAGCCAAACCAGCTTGATCGTTTTGGCTAACAGCCACGATACCCGTTAGATTAATACTTAAACGAGTTTCAGGGGCATTGTTAATAACTTGCGTTTGCTTTGCGGCAGGTTTTTTAGCTTCAACAACCACTTTACCGAATAAATGTTGTTCAAGAATTTGTCGTGAATTGACTGTTTCGATGCGTTTCGCAGTCATCGTTGTTCGACTTGCGGGCAGTGCTTTTGTATCAGGTTCAGGCCACAACAACCAGAACAACTTCGAGGATAAAAAGGCAATATAAACAACAACTAACAGCACAACTAATGCACTTAGCTTGGCATGAGGTAAGCCGTTTAAAAACTGTCTAACTTGTTGTAAGTGTTGATCCATATATTCTATTTCTTATTTTAATTTACTGCTTTATAGCAGGCCTATAGTACCTTTTCATTTTTCATTCAACAAGCACACGTATATTAAACTTTGTAAACAAGGTCGTTTCGACTAACAGGGGTACCAAGGAAAAACTTTGACTGTTTCTTTATGATTAAGTTTCATGGTAAATTTTGCCTATACTCTAGCAGCTTTAAAAGAGCACAATTGTGTCAAAAGGTAACACTCAGCAGTCAAAAAACAGTCAAGACGAATTAAACGTCCGCCTTGATAAATGGTTATGGGCTGCCCGTTTCTATAAAACCCGCTCTGTTGCGCGAGACATGGTGCAAGGCGGTAAAGTGCATTATAATGGTCAACGAACAAAGCCCAGTAAAATCGTCGAGGTGGGCGCAGTCATAAAACTGCTGCAAGGAGTCGACGAAAAGGTAGTGACAATAGTGAAGGTCCTTGATAAACGTCAAAGTGCCCCCATTGCACAGACCTTATACCAAGAAACTCAAGCAAGTATTGAAAAGCGCGAAGCAAATGCAATCGCAAGAAAGAATAACAGCTTCTTTGCTCCACATCCTGATAGAAAGCCTGATAAAAAGCAAAGACGTGAACTGTTAAAAATGAAATCAAGTTAGGTAATGTAACACATGCAACAAGATTTACTTCATCGTTATATATTTGATCAACTCGATGTACGTGGTGAACTCGTACAAATTGAAAACACCTATCAAGAGATGATCGCCAACCATAATTACCCAGCTCCTGTTCAGGCACTCTTAGGTGAGTTGCTTGTTGCAACTTGCTTATTAACAGCCACCTTAAAGTTTGAAGGTGAAATTGCCGTACAGCTACAAGGTGATGGCCCTGTGAAATATGCTGTTATTAATGGTGATGATAAGCAAAATATGCGTGGTATTGCTCGCCTGCAAGGTGAAGTTCAAGGTAGTACTATTAAAGACTTGATTGGTAACGGTTATATGGTTATCACGATAACGCCAACAAAAGGTGAGCGTTATCAAGGTATTGTTCCGCTTGAACACGACACCTTAGATAAATGCCTCGAAAGCTACTTTGAGCAATCAGAACAATTGAAAACCCGTCTTTGGTTTGCGACTGAAATCACCGCAGGCTCAGCAAAAGCAGCCGGCTTATTCTTACAAGTTTTACCGGTAAATAAAGATAAGTCAGTAGAAGACTTCACTCACCTTGAAGCAATCAGTAATACCATTAAAGATGAAGAGTTACTTAATCTTGATGCTAATACTGTTCTTACTCGTCTGTATCATGAAGATAACCCTAAATTGTTCGAACCACAAAGTATCAATTTCCGTTGTGGCTGTAGCAGAGACAAGACAATTGCAGCATTAGTCAATATTGGTCAAGATGCTTTATTAGATGATGTAAAAGAAAAAGGTGAAGTTAAAATTAGCTGTCATTATTGCTTAAAAGATTACGTTTTTAACGAGCAGGATATTAAAGCAATTTTTAACTAAATGACCACTTAATAGTATTATTATATTAAAAGCCGCATTTGTTGCGGCTTTTTTCTTAATTTTTATGATACCGGTGTCATGAAAAAGCCCCATTTTATGACACCGGTATCATTGAAATTATTCATGTTTTTTACCAAATATATGTGTTTTTAGCCCCTTCAGACACTCGAATATCCCTAATCCTTCTGTTACTATTATTTCAGCTTAAGGGAAAACAAGAACCCCAGAGCTATCCCGTTCAATCTCACACAATTTAGGTATAAACATGACTGCAAACGCTACTCGTTTTGTCGATCTTACTGCAGCTGAACTAGTCGAACACGCGATTCGTCGTGGCGAAGGGACTTTAGCCGCTAATGGTGCATTTGTTGCTAACACTGGTCGTCGTACTGGCCGTTCTCCAAAAGACCGTTTTATTGTTCAAGAGCCAAGCACTGAAAACGAAATCCAATGGGGTAACGTAAACCGCCCATTCGATGCAGACAAGTTTGATGCATTATGGGCTCGTGTAGAAGCTCATGTACAAAGCAACGACCACTTCATCTCTCACCTAGAAGTTGGCGCTGATCCTGAGCACTATTTACCAGTCGTTGTAACAACAGAAACTGCATGGCATCACATTTTTGCCAAAAACATGTTTATCGAACCTGAAACTTATAATGCATCTGATTTACCTCAGTGGCAGGTAATGAATGTTCCTTCATTTGTTTGTGACCCTGAACGTGATGGCACAAATAGCGATGGCACAGTAATCATTAACTTTGCACAACGCAAAGTGCTATTGGCTGGTATGCGTTATGCCGGTGAAATGAAAAAATCAATGTTCTCTGTACAGAACTTCCTATTACCTGCGAAAGGTGTATTACCAATGCACTGTTCAGCTAACGTAGGTGAAGCAGGTGACACAGCATTGTTCTTCGGTTTATCTGGCACTGGTAAAACAACACTATCTGCGGATCCGACACGTTTCCTTATCGGTGATGACGAGCATGGTTGGGCGCCTGGTAGCGTATTTAATATCGAAGGCGGTTGCTACGCTAAATGTATCGACCTTTCACAAAAGAACGAACCCGTTATTTGGAATGCAATCCGTTTTGGTACTATCTTAGAAAACGTTGTACTTGATGAAAACCGCGTACCGGATTTCCATGACACAAGTTTAACTCAAAATAGCCGTGCAGCTTACCCACTAGAGCACGTAGAAAAACGTAAAGTTGAAAACCGTGCCGGTGAGCCAAAAGCCGTTGTTTTCTTAACATGCGACGTGAGTGGTGTATTACCACCTGTATCAGTGTTAACAGAAGAAGCAGCAGCATATCACTTCCTAAGTGGTTACACTGCAAAAGTAGGTTCAACTGAAATCGGTTCAACTAGCGATATCGAATCAACATTCTCAACGTGTTTTGGTGCGCCTTTCTTCCCTCGTCCTGCAGGTGTATACGCAGAGCTTCTTATGAAGCGTGTACGTGAATTTGGCGCTAAAGTATTCCTAGTAAACACAGGTTGGACTGGTGGTCCTTACGGTACAGGTAAACGCTTTGACATCCCAACAACACGTGCAGTAGTTGACGCTATTGTTTCAGGTAAGTTGTCAGATGTTGAAACACAACACATCGACGTATTAAACCTAGACGTCCCTGTTGCTGTACCAGGTGTTGATAGCAAGCTTCTTAACCCAATCAACACATGGGAAGACAAAGAAAAATACGCAGAATATGCAAACAAACTTGCATCTGACTTCACTGAAAACTTCGCGAAATACGATGTTTCGGAAGCAATCAAATCTGCAGGTCCAAAAGCTTAATTTATAAGCCTTCCTAAATACTAAACGCCAGCATCATGCTGGCGTTTTTATTTGCGCTGTAATTCGTCTAGCTCAATGTGATGCCGTTAGTTATTAATGAGAGACGGATAGCGTGAGCTGAAGTAATCCATTTTAGAGGCGGCACTCCTCTCCTACATTGATCAATAGATCGTGATTAACAAGCGTAGCCGTGAATGTCTGTGGTTATATATGAAGGGCATAATCAGATACTTCGGCACTCAAGTACCTCCTACTACGCGCTAATTAGGTTAGCGTAAAGTGAAGCAGCCCATTTTAGAGCCCTTCAGTCTTGTCATCATGATTAAACAACGTTAGAACTGTGATTGAACATCGTGATTAAGAAGGGTAGGAACGGCTTTAGCCGTCAATGTCAGTGGTTATGTATGAAGGGCATAATCAGATACTTTCGGCACTAAAGTACCTCCTACTAAGCTCTAATTATTTGAGCCAGAAGTGAAATGAGTGATTAAAGAGAACCCTCATTCTCCACTACTGTCATCATGATTAAACAACGTTAGAACCGTGATTGAACATCGTGATTAAGAAGCGTGGGAACGGCTTTAGCCGTGAATGTCAGGGGTTATGCATGAAGGGCATATCAGACACTTCGGCACTAAAGTGCCTTATATGGACTCCTCCTATTGCACAATACCCTTCGTTAATTTTGTTAGACTGC
>NZ_JACDWU010000024.1:0-1692 GCF_016464045.1 Pseudoalteromonas sp. bablab_jr011
AAAACTAATTTTTAATAAATTGTCTTGGGTATGTTCTTAGTTTGAAACCATTTAAGATGGTTGCGATCGATTTTTTCTCAGTATCGCAATTTTCTCCGCGCGAGCGAAACTGCTATGGCAACGCTACTCTAATTGCTTTACTTAGGCCGTTAACTCCCATAATTGTTATCATTCTTCTGAAGTTGTAAGCTAGGACATGAAGACTTATTTCTGTCCCCACGCTTTTTAAACCTCGTGTTAGTAAGTGGGTAGCTCCCATCCAGAGTTTAATTGTGCCAAAGGGGTGCTCAACAGTTTGCTTGCGATGAAGCATCAATTCAGGTTCATTCTTTAGCTTTTGAAGCATTTCTTCTGTCAGAATCTCATGCACCCACCGCCTTATTCGCCTAGGGTCTTTTTTAGAGTTAGTGCACTGACTTCTTATTTTACAATCTCGACAAGCAATGTGATTGAAGTAAACATCAAGGTATTTACCTTGCTCAAATACCTGCATTCGATTTTGAAGTTCATTACCAGCGGGGCATAAGTAAATATCTTTATTTGCATCGTATTTGAAGAGTGAGCGGTTAAATATCCCTTTCTTTTCAGAGGACGATGTATCCGTCTTGGGCATGATTGGCTCTGCACCCAAATCGATAGTATCTTTTATATCGGGCTGACTGAAGTAACCTTTATCTGCTAATACCCTTATATCTTCCTTGCGCAATGCTTTTTGTGCGAGTTTTGTCATTGACGCAAGCTGGCCTCTATCTGGCACGTTGGTCACCTCATGCGCCACTATAAGGTGGTGCTTGGTATCAACCGCACTTTGCACGTTATAACTCACAACTCTTGTAAAACCTTGAGTTTTCATTAAACGTGAATCAGGATCAGTAGTGGATATTTGCTTGTCAGGATGAGCTTCAACTTGTTCTTTAATCTCGTGTAGTTTTTTTAACTGGCTGCGAAAGTCAGCTAGCCTATCTTTTGTGGCTTTAATTTTTGTGACGTTAGCTTGCTCTTTATCGGCTTCATCAAGTAATTCAAGGTAACGTTCAATATTCTTTTCGACTCGGTCGATGTGGAATTTAACTTTGCTTGGCGTAAAATTATTGCCTTTGTTGTTGCTAGCTTTAAACTTACTACCATCGATGGCAACAACTGGTTTCTCAAACATATTCAGACGACGGCAGACTTCAACAAACGTTTTGCACACATTTTTTATACCATCTCCGTTGTCTTTTCTAAAATCAGCAATCGTTTTAAAGTCGGGTGCCAACTTACCAAGTAGCCACATCAGTTCAATATTGCGTTGGCATTCGGTTTCTAATCGGCGGGATGATTGAATACGGTTGAGGTAACCATAAAGATACAGTTTTAATAATGTGGCTGGATGATACTTAGGGCGGCCTGTGGACTTTAAAGTTAACCCTTTAAACTCCAATTCAGCTAGATTTAGTTCCTCAATGAAAACATCAATCACTCTGACCGTATTATCTTCACTGACGTAGTCTTCCAACGATTCTGGAAATAACGTTGATTGGTCACGACTTTCACCGCTTATAAACTTTGACATACTGCCTCAACCCTCAACTGAATCAATAGTCTAATTATATAAATATCAGTATATTAAGTGAACTAAATGTATAGATTAATAGATCATAAGCAGAACATACTTAGACCAAAAGGTGATCAGAGTTTTCACACAGTCTG
>NZ_JACDWU010000226.1:0-35024 GCF_016464045.1 Pseudoalteromonas sp. bablab_jr011
AACGAGAGTGAAATCGCTATCTGGAATGAATGTGCAAGATTGCTTGCCAACGCGATCATCTACTTCAACTCCGCGATACTGAGTCATCTGCTGGGACACTTTGAAGCGAGAGGAGATGAAGAGAAAGCGGGTATCACTCGTACTGTTTCGCCCGTTGCGTGGCAAAATATCAACTTAAGCGGAACGTATAACTTCACTAATACTGGGAAATTGCCCGATATTGGCGAAATAACGAGGCCGATAGTGGATGATTAGGCTCCAAACTGAAAGTAAACCACCTCCGCAGCCATTTATTGGTTTGGTCTACAGAGGATTATGTCTTTTTGGAGGGGAAAATCCCCAGAACCCCAATAAACACCTCACCGATTGTCCTGCGTGCGCCAAATCTATAAGCCCAAGCATTGTAGATCTCAAGCAGTGGACATCACTAGTAACTAATCAGCAACTTGCATTACTAGATTTAAAACCAACTTTTTTATGTCGCTGCGGTAATGAATTTCAAACTGGTTTTGAAATTATACTTAGCCAAAAACACCACGGTTGCGCTGAATGTTACAAAAAAACATCACAAGAAAAGAGATATTTTCATTTTAATAAGCTTAGAGAAATTGTTAGTAAAAGAGGGTTTATATTGTCTCCACCGCTACCCAAAACATACAATTGCAATCTTCATGTAAAACGCACAGGAGAAAACCACGAGTACCCAAATACCCTTAGCTTTCTTCAACAATTTCCAGCCAGTAAAGATGGATTTAATCCCAAGTTTGAAGTTAAAAAACTCGCTTATGGCCGCTTTGCTGTAAATGATGAATGTTTTTCTGAAGAATCAATTGAAAGTGCGTTCTGGGCTGGCTTTATTGCTGCAGATGGATGGGTTGATGGTGATAAACGTATTGGCCTTTCTCAACACATTAACAATGAGCCCATTTTGATCGATTTTGCTAAGTATTTAGATTTTGGTAACACCTTAAGTTACCGGTTTTCTGCAAGTAACGCGGTTATGGTTGAACTTAGATTTACCTCGAAGGTAATTGCTAAATCACTAAAACAATTTGGCATTGTACGAAGGAAAAGTTTAACTCTAAGCCCACCTAAATTCTCTCAATCGACTAATGTACTGGCATTTATTGCAGGCTATATTGAAGGTGATGGATGGGTTAGAAAATATTACCAAAGAAATAATAAATGCTTTTGTATTGGCTTATGTAGTGGTTCAAAGCAGTTCATCGAATGGGCTCATAATGAAATAAAGAGCCAGCTGGGAATTACTGGTTCATTTAGCACCAATCAAAATACAGTATCATTAAAATATTCAAACTCGGCTAGTATTACCTTGTTAGAGCGCTTATATCCTGTCTCTAACCAGAATAGTAAGATTACTAAAGCTTATTCAGAATTGGCATCTATAACTGGCCATGACAAACTTGAAATTTCATCGTGATTAAAATAAAGCTTTGTTCCATCACTTTTCAAAATGTAGCTTTCCAAAGATATTGGGTCTGTTCTTAATGTACCTTTGATATGACATTCAACTGATGTACAGCCTCGTAAAACTAATGTTGTATTTGGGGTACCATCACTAAGAAGAGCAACAACCCTATTTGTGACGTAGGTATGCAAAAGATAAATTATACCTATAACAGCTATCACCATATTCCAAAAGCTTCTAAGTTCCCTAGATTCCGCCATATTTCGCCTACATTGTATTAATTAAACTCGCCTATTTTTCTAAGCGTACTTTAAATGAGTACTCTCTTTGCAACCTTCAATAAAAAGGCCTTAACAAACAAATCATATATTTGTTAAGGCGCTTTGACACAACAACTTAATCATACATGAGTATTAAACCCACCAGCTAATTTTAAATTACTTCATTGCCTGGGTAACCGCATATGGCGTAGCAACCAACTTCAAATCTTCACCTATTTTGTATCGCATTTTATCAAGATCATCATTGAGCTTATCCAGTGATTCGATATATGGTTTAGCAACAGCCCCTTTTAGTGATACACCTACAGATGAATTTGACTTGATGTTATGAAGCACTTCCTGAAGTACCGTTATTATTTGCTGAGCTACAGCTTCCTGCGCTGTTAATGATAATGTCTTTGCGGCCAAACGAGGGCTTTTTAAAGCGCTAACTAACTCTGTAGCATTTAAATCTGCAATAGATTGTAGTGCTATTTCATCTGCCGTCTGAGCTACATTCAGTCTTTTATCAATTTTGGCAACGAGCTTTTCTGCTATATCATCAAAAATGTACTTCAAGCCTCTGCTTGAGATAGTTTGTTCAATAGGGTTTAAGCAATTTGGATCTGTGCTTTCACACTTCATTACTCTAATTGATCCTGTATCAGACTCTTCGAAAATATCTCTTAATGAGACAGTTGCAGGTTTAGTTATTACATCAATCCCGGTATCGGTCGAGCTTGTGCTTCCAGACTTTCTAGAAATTGTTGTACCGGTTAACGACATGATCAGGTCTTTTAAGTTTGCACCACCCAAACCTGAGATTGAGGAATGAGTATATGCACTGACATTTGCATTCACTAGAATATGATGAGCTGTATTAACTTCTACTTCGACACCATTTTTTTCTGCTTTAACAGCTGTATTATCTGTATCGCCTTTCGTAGCGTTTGCCTCACCTCTATCTGTTAACCAACCTGAAGCATCATTTGCGAGCCCTTCTAAAGCACCAAACTGCACTGAGCTCTTGAAAGTATCGACTGCATTTGTGCCGTCATCTAATTTCAGATCTCCCAAATATCCAACAGCCTTTTCGCAGCCATTAGCCGTCATTTGATTAAATTCATCAAGTTTTGTTTGAAGGTCTGACATTAACTTACTACATGAGGGACAAACTGAAGTTAAAGCCAAGTTAAAGGCATATGATGGTACACCTTGTGCAATCGCCCTTCCCATTTGCACTAATTGGTCGGAGTTTATTAAACTAAAGCTTCCTGCAAAAAAGTCGATGCCACCACAGCCTCCAGATATTTTCGGAGGTTGAAAATTAACGACATTCGCTCTTACCCCTTTTACTCTGTAAGAAGCCCCACCAAAACTTATACCGTTTCTTGTTGGTGTACTGAATGACGTAGCAGTTGTCGTTTGAAATGTTACAGCTTCAGTAAAGACATCTTCCATCACAGTTGAAGCATGAATTGATGGAGACAAAACGCTAAGTGCTATTAGCACTCTTAATTTATTAATTTTAAACATTACTGAGCCTTTGATGTCGTTGAAAGGTTAATCTCATTAAGCCGTTTTCTGAGTAGGTCAGATAGTATTGAAGGGTTGTCTTCTAACTTTTGCTTTTCAACTACTAAAGGCTCCTTTGACACAAGAATGTCTTTTACTTCTTGTGTTTTAACGAATTGCTCCTCACTAATGAGGTTCATCCGTTTTGCTGCATATAGTGCTCTTTGAACAAGTTCACTACCTGATGCCATGCCATATTTAATTGTTTGAAAGTGCTGACCATCATTTGAGACAAGCATTGTTGTAGGGGTAATGTTCACTTGAAACTTTCGAGACAAAGTCATATTAGGGTCGATCACATGCTTAACTCCCGGGAACTCTTTATCTAAAAGAATGCCATCCATTGAAATTGCTAACACATCAACCCCCATTATCTTAGCTAAGGACTCCATCGCAGGAAATTGTTGGTGACAATACGGGCAGTCAGAACGATAGAACATCCACAGCCCTGCTTTATCAAATAAAGAATTGAACACTTTGGCTTTATCTTTATTTGTTTTTACTTTATGAGCAAATAACGCATTACTTGAATTTGGTCGGCGGTTACTTTCAGAAAGTTGCTCTTCAAACATAAAAAATTCTTTTGTTTGATCGCTAAATGCATTCGCTTTGTCGATAGCTAAACGTTGTGCGTAATAATAGTTTGAAATGTTCTCTGTACTAGGGTCATCAATAGCTGTATTGAGTAATTTAGGAAGGTTTTCTTTCAACCACGCTGAATTAATTTCAACCATTTCTGGTTGTTTCTTATCATTTGGCTGTGCAGAAGGAGGTTGCGCCTTTGGAACTTCTTGCTTTTCCTCATCTACAAGCTCAGGATCTTCGTAAAAGTGCCATCCTCTACTAGGCTTTTCTGTTCCAGAAACCGGTGAGCTTTTAGCAGACACAAAGCCAGCATTCATAAGTCCCAATGTTACAATTGTTAAACTTAAATAGAATCTCATTCCTTTCAACCTACGAAATATTAGCTACTTGCGTGTGTTGTACTCGAACTGATTGCTCTTGAACGAAATGATGGATATTTACTTTTTTAAGTTTGATTGTTTTCACTGACTTTGGATTAACACCACAACGGCACCAAGGACAAGAAGAAGTGAAGCTTTGGGTTGTTCTTAAATAAAAGCGACCACATGAGCATCTATTGGGGTATAAGTCCTGCTTAGAAATCCCACAAAACAATGAATTTACTTGATTAATGTCAATTGGGTCGACCAAATCTTGGAAGCGCTTATTAAAGCTTATACAAACATTAACAAGCATATCTGCAAAAACATTATCATTATCAAAATCAAAATTAGGGTACAGAGCTTTAGCTTCATTAAATAGCAGATTCGCTATCAAAAAGCCTTCGCGGTTTGAATCAACCCATCCATAACCAACTGAATTTGCAATTTTCTTGAACTCAAATGGCTTAGAAGAAATAGTGTCTACTTCCCTTTTTATTTCTTTATAGCGTCCAATTTTGATATAAGGAAAGAGCTCTGCAACAAGAGCTGGTCTTGCATTAAGAGACATCAGCGTAACAATCAGTGAAATGTCTCTTGTTATATTATATGAAACACTTCTACCATCCACTAAACCTATGAGTTCTGAACTAATTGCATTCATAATTAATTCCCCACCACAGCGATTGAGGTACTTGCAGCTAAGTTTTTAAGCTTGCCAAGTTTTGAATCGTTATTCTCAGCACTTTTAATAGCATCTAGCATTTGTTTAATTCCATTCAAACCAAGCGATGCCGCGTTAATAACTGTTTTTTCTCTAGCTAGTCGTTGCAATGTCATTGTACTAGCATCACGTATAGCAACCACATCAGCTTCAGATTGAATACAGAAAAGGTGCGCAGCCAATTGAATATCTACAACTGCAGCTTGTTTCACTAGAAGCAACGCACTAACTTGAATAGATATTGCTTCATCCAAAAATTGACTTCGATTTTCCATAACACAACCAATAAAAAATTATTAACAATGAAGCTATATTTTAAACAGAAGGTCACTAAATTGGCAACTATACAAAGTGTATATTTCACAATTAAAATTTATAGAAAATTTAAACAGTTGATATTCATAGTATTTATTTATTTATAAACTGCAACATTATGATGCAAAAAAAATAAACACAACCTCCATCACTAGCACTTTATAACTAGATAATTAAGTCGAGTACTGTTATCAAAAATCAAAGTTGGCCATTCACAATCCAAATGTAATACTCAACTCAGGAATAACTTTTAGGTTTTTAAATGACATCTCTGTTTCACATTGCAAATAAAATTAATGAAATGCTCACCGAATATGAGCTGGGTAACCTTCAAGAATTGAGGAAAAATATTCATTCTTTATCACGAGTTCCCTCAAAGTACGTATTTGACCAAAGGGGGGTAAAAAAAGATTGGGGAGCTCACTTCGGAGGTCGAGCCGAGCTTCAATTTAACATCGGCTTTGAAAATAATTCGTTTCGATACGGAGTAGCATTCTCCCTTCGCCCTAGTAGAGATCATCCAAACCTTAATGCTCTAATAGAGAAAATTAATTTATTCAATGAATACATCGATGAATTCGGAACTGAGTTTTACGATTTAAGCATGTGGCACTATGATGTTGAGCATGACGGCTCTAGAAGTGAAGACTTTCAGCCAACCATAATCAAGTCAGAATGGTGCAAAACTAATGCTTTTATTTTCCTAGGTGAAAAACAAAATCGTGAAAAAATTGATTATCAGCGAGTTTGTGATGTGTTAGATCGCTTACTACCTTTGTATCTTCACATAGAGATAGCATCAAATAATGACAGCCCTTCTACTCCCTCTTTTGTTTTCAAACCAGGTTGCAGAGCAAAACTGTCATTTACCAAAGCCTCCTATAAGAAAGATCAGCAAATAGATGTACGACTATTACACAATGATCTTCAACAGGCTTTGTATGATGAATTAGTGCAAGTCTATGGCAGGGATAACGTAGGCACTGAAAACATTATAGGATGCGGAAGAGTTGATCTGACTCTCCAATTGGGTGATAAGTACAGGTTGTATGAAATCAAAACAGCATTTAGTGCTAAATCATGCATACGGCAAGCAATTGGGCAACTTCTAGAGTATGCGTACTTTTATAAAGCAGGTTTCGTTGAAAAGTTAATTGTTGCTGGTCCTGTAAAATGCACAAGCGTTGAACATTCCTATCTGAATGAACTGCAAAACAAGTTTAATTTGCCGATCGAGTATTATCAAATCAAAGGCCCATGCTTTGACTTTGATTAGGTTATAATTTCATTTTACTTTCTTAAATTGTATTTATGTTGAAAAACCCCAAGGTAAGGGCGGAAATATCCGAAGACAGCGAACTAATAATGAAGGAGTAGTTATGGAAGTTTGGGTTACATTTGATTCAAATGTATGGGAATCAATAGTTGATGAAAATAAAAGGGCCAACTCTGCCGAGGTATATTCTCAGTTGTTCCATTTGATACAGTCGAAAATTATTACTCCATTTTTCTTTGAGGGCATAGCAACGATCGAGACAATGAAAAAGTCAGAAAGAAAACCTTATATAGCAAATTTTAAAGGTGCATATTCCATAACATTAGACGGGGAGGAAATTTCATCTTCTAAAGGCTCAAAAGCTCCAGAGTTAACTGAGTATTTAGCAAGTATGATACCTAAAGCATTAGAACTTGGATTTAGATTTACTAAGCTACCAAGAGTTGGCGCACCTGCGCTTGAGTTTGACAAAAAGTATCTTGCACCAGATGTAAGACATGATTTAGGCGATAGATTAGAACGATCATTCGAGTGCCTTAGGTTTATTGAAAGCCTGGGAGCTGGAAGAAGCCATCTAATGAATCAATTACCGAAGGTTGAAGGTGGCCTCATACAGAGAACTAAGGCCGATAACAATTTATCTGATAAGAAATATGCAAAAAGTGTTGGTGAGTGGGTTGATGGTGATGCTCTGGCAGCAAGTTATGGTTATGGTATTGATTACTTCTGTACTAATGACAGAGCCAGTAGTGCTGGTCAAACATCTATCTTTTATCATGAAAACCTTAAGAAGTTAGAAAGCAATTACCCAGTAAATGTAATCACTCCAGAGGACTTAATATGTAATTTAAAAACAAATGCCTCACAATTCAAGTAAGCCGCCCCCACCTAGAATGGTTCGGGTTGCGGATAGGTGCCTAAATA
This sequence comes from Pseudoalteromonas sp. bablab_jr011, assembly GCF_016464045.1. Lineage (NCBI taxonomy): Bacteria > Pseudomonadati > Pseudomonadota > Gammaproteobacteria > Alteromonadales > Pseudoalteromonadaceae > Pseudoalteromonas > Pseudoalteromonas sp. bablab_jr011. The sequence goes on from NZ_JACDWU010000226.1 coordinate 7,448, forward strand.
GGTCAAGTTCACAAAACGGAGCTGGCTAGGAGGGAGCAGATACCATATTACGGATACCAAGTAACTTATGATAATTCAGATATTCTGTTTCAAATTTTCAAAAACACCTAAAAACCACCAACTAAGACGTTTAAATTAGATGCCCCATTTCATTTTACATATTCAATCACTCATTCCGGTATTTGGCCTGTAACCAAATCAATTGAATCCTAATACCGGAATGCTTTAACAAGTCATCTAATCCACCTGCTGGTAAATACATTTGAACTTTTAGCTATAAGCTTAATTCAGAAGTCGGGCAAAGAAACTTCACCGAAAAGCAAACAAGACATTCACTTCAAAGCTAAGAAGCTCCTTTATACGGACTATATGTTGTTCATTCTTCGGACGCATACGGTTGCATCGTGTGTCCGTTATACGAAGTGTAAATTCGTGTGACGAAATCCATTTAATGGACTTCATTAAGCTGGTGGTTAAAGATGATATATTTCCAAATTCATTGTTGTCGATGGAATATCATAATTTGTAATCAGTTGAATCCTTCCAAAATACGGAAGCTGAATACATCAAATTTAATCCGCCAAACGGAATGCTAATGCTAATCAACTGTCCGTAGTGTGGAGTGCAATCACATTTGTTTTATTCTTTAGACTTGTTAGATGTGTTGCCTTAATTTCATTTTGAGCTTGAAAGCAAAAGCAGTATTCTGGTTAGAATGCACGTCCGCTTTGCGGAGTAAGCTCCGTTCAATTCATAGACCACTTGCTCACCTCCCCTTCTAAATTACTAATCCAAGTGAATGGAAATGTATCAACATTGTTTTCCGAATTATGGAAGACGCCCATACCTTACAGACTCCATGATGCGGATTTGTCATCGAGTGATATATTTTGGTCAAAACTAACAATATTACTTATTGCGCTATTGTTCTGAAAATACCGCCAGACAAAGCCTCGGTTCATTATACGGAAGAATACTGGAAACTGTTTTTCCATAATGCGGAATTACCAAACAACAACGACATCCTTTAAGAGGAATAAGCTTAAGTTTACTATGGTTCATATGGCGGACTTTAAATGAGCTTATCTGAAGCTTCAGAGAACTTACAACTCATAAAATGCATATGAAGGATGAGTTAAACATATAGCGAACAATTTAACCGCTTTGCGGAAAGTGATTGTTATCTTTTAATGGCTAACACTATCCACTATACGGATTGTGAGCACTTAACTTTAAAAGAGGGTTATTCAAGTTCTAGTTTTTAGGTATGACCCTTCACATTCTATAAAATCTAAAATTGCTCATCATGACACCAAAGCTGCCTATAGCCACATGCTCATAAAATTTTGAGTAACCCCTCAGTTAGCTAAGGCTGGGTTTTTCTAAGTAAATAAATCAACACACAAAAGAGACGTAGAGTAGATTGATGATGTAAGCATCAAAGCTCTCAACTTTTAGATTTCAAGTAATATAAGTTAGTTTGCTACATATATGATGCAAAATTTCAATTTATTGCAGTAACCGTAAATGATATTTCTTTCCTGAACTATCTTCTTTAGAACCGTTTAAAACAAGGTGACTTAACGTTCACAGTTATTCTGTTGCATAAATTATGATGCAACCATTCAACATTTACAGTCGGTTTGACTACATGTTAAACCTGCCACAATAGCTCTCCAATTCATAAAAACGGGTTTTCTGCGTAGTTATGATGCAGAAAATAGTTTATTTAACCAATGTCATTCAATGACAAGTTTTTGCGTATCTATGATGCAAAAAACAATCTCCCTTCACAGTGTTCCTTGGCAGTTTCGCAACGCAGAAAACTTTTATTTGCGTCTAAATAGAGCAAGCCTTTTTATTGCTCTAGATTTATTTCCCAGTTACACCCTTGAGGTTTAATTCACTTCAACTTTCTGTTCGCCACACTTAAAAACGTGCTTTGGCTAATTTTTTTGAATATACGTTTGAAAATTCGGCTTTAGCTATCTTTTTGCAAAGCATAATTAAGTCTCAATTAAAGTTCGGGGTTAAAGATGCTGTCTACAGAAATAGAAGTGCTGAAATTAGTTTTAGAGGCTATCGAGGATGCTGAAAAACCAATTGTAGAAAGTGCGCAAGATATTTGTGATCAACACAAAAAAAGGAGAGTTCTTTTAGATCAAATTCATGGTGAGTCGGGCGATTTTAAAAAATCGACATTACAAGTAAAAGTTAGGCAGCGAAAAAACTCTGAAAAATTTTACATCACTTGGGTTTCTCATGAGTACTCACCTATCAAGAAAATTAATAGGCATTGGGGGAAAGAAATTCCACCAACAAAAAAAGGATATACCGAAAAACAACTGAGTAAAAATTGCGAGGATGGCCACGCAAAAATTAATTGGGAAACTGAAATGCAACTTGCTCCATTAAGGGAGTCACTTGAAGTGTTGCATTCATCCAGAGTTAGTTTGAAAAAGCAGATCTGCAAACTTTCTAAAACACTATTTACCGCTCCAGCTGAGGAAGAAAATCATGATCAATAATGACCAACTAATCCATAAAACATTTGTTACTAATATCCAGTTCAAATCACACACCATCCATAACTTTTGGAAAAACGAAGGTGACCGGACATTAAATATTTATGAACGCATTGGTTCATTATTAATGTTAACCACAACAGAAAATGAACTCTATTCGAAAGTAAGCGCTTGGGAGTCAGAGCTTGCTGATTGGTTTAACCAAGAAATCGAAAGTATACAAAAACAAAAAGAAGCATTTATGGAAAATGCCGGTTTAGAAGAATCACCAGAAGTTATGACACCAAGCTCTTATGAATCAAGCGTACCAGTTTGCTATCCAGTCACTTGGAAGTTACTAAATTTAATTCAAACTTTAGATAATGAAATCGCAGAATTAGAAAATCTTTGGTTAACCGGTTTTGTTACAGATTTAGGTCGTCATGAAAACAGCAATAGAGCGATTGGTCTATTACGAAAATTAGTAGCAAAAATTAGCAATGCTACATCACCTGGTAAAGACAGAAGTGGGGGTCGATTTAAATCCACCCAACTAATTTCGTTAATTCGAGGTGGCCTAGAGTTATATGTAGATGACAGCCTTATTTTAAAACAAAATGAAGAAATTAAAGCCAAAGCTTCAATTAAAAACACAGAAAAAAAGACTGACTCAAAATCCACTTCATTGGATAGCACTTCTGCAGACTCTAAGAACGAAACCGAACAGCCAAGCAACTCAAAAGTTAACGCAGCTTAAAATGACTAGGCGGGAAACCGCCTAATTTTTCCAGAGAGAAATATGAAGCTTTTACTTATTCCTTTTACTATTTTAATTAAGCTTTTTTTTAAAGTTCAGAAAAAGTATCTAATCGTTCAAAGTGAAAATGCCGCTCGCTTGATGAGAGATGACGCAAAGAAGTGCAATGTAGATCTTGATAGTTCGAATAGCCCAGAGTTAGTTAATCAGATCATTGATGATAATAAATATTTAATTGCTCAAACTCGCTACTGTTTTGGAAATTGCCATGATTGGGAAAAAGAGAACCTAACCTTTCAGGGTCTATTTATAGATACGATTAAAAACTACGCTAGATATTGTGGCAACCTTCCTGCTTCTGAGGGTTATCACCATGCTAAAGAGTTCGGCTTAATTGAACATAGTTTACAAGTAGCTGATTTGGCATTAAGGCAAGCAAAGTCTCAATTCCTCCCTCAAGAATTCCCTCTAGACATCGAGAGACAAAGAACAAAAAGATATCAGTACGCCGCATGGCTTTGCGGCTTAGTGCACGACGCAGGGAAGATGCAAACTGATATGGATATTTACGATAAAAGCAATCCAAATAATATCTGGATTCCAATTATAGAGGACCTTGTTAGTTGGAAAGAAAAAAACAAAATAACAAAAGTTGGCATTAGATGGAGAAAAGACAGAATTCATAAGGGGCATGAAGTTTCTCCGCAACCCATATTTCAACAAATCCTCACACCTGATGCAAAGAGGTACATAGGCACATGCCCTGGCAATTTGCTTGAAGATATAAGCACCACGCTTGCAAACTATCAAGGTATAGATGGCTATTTACAGAGAGCTGTTCGCTCAGCTGACTATGTTTCAACTGCGAAAGACATTCAAACAACTTGGGACAATGACCTTGGCGCAAGGAAGTCAGCATTACACGAGAAAATCCTCAAGCTAATGCAAGATAAAGCTAAAGTATGGCTAAAAGAAGGTAAAGCTATTGCTATTGATAACGAGATATACCTTCGGTGGCCTGAATGCTTCAATGAGTTAGCAAAGGAAATGCATCAATCAGATCCAACTGTTCCTAACAACCCAAGTCTTTTGCGTGAAAAAATGATGGATAGGGGCATTCTTCGTAAGCAAGAAAAAACTGATTACGCGCTCTTTTTTGAAACTGTTACTAACCTGTCTGAGGGTATTGATTTACTCATCAGTAAAAATCTTAAGGGCGGTATTGGCGTTATTCGTCTGGAGTGGCCTTTATTTTTGCTTAAAGGTGAAGTTATTCCACCAAACCGTTACGGGCTATTAAAACTCGACATGGGGCTAAACGCAGTCATCTACTCAAGTGAGGGTTACCGATACATAAGCGAAGAAAATGTTATTGCTCATGAGGCTGCGGCTCACTTAAAAGCTAATAGTGATTCTCTAGAAATGAAAGTTGAGCATTCGGCAACAAAAAGTCCGCAAAAAAACGGCAAGCCTAATACCAGTAAAGCCAAAGGAGAAGCTACTGCGGAAGAGTCCATTAAGCCTAACAATCCATCTGGAAAAGCAAAAGCAGCTCAAAAGGATAGCCCGAACAAAGATAAACCTAAAAAGGAAAAACCAAAGAATACTAATGGTGAGCTATTTGCTCCAACCAACCAACAAAGCGCAAAGGTACCGGAAAAGCAAAATAACGAAACAACACATAAAAAAGCAGCCCCAAAACCTAAAAGTGGTATTAAGGTGACTTCAACGACCAAAGCCATTGAGTTCATAAAGACCTTAGAACCTATTTTAATCGATGGTCAAAACTACTACCTTGTTGATGATAAATGGAAAGACAACCTTGACGACAATCTAGAAAACGAACTTGAAAAAGCGGGGCTTATCGAAAGAAAGCCACCAGCATTAATTCGTTACTTCATCATCAATAAGCGTAAATACGTTAAAGCGAAGTCGCTTGAATCAAGTCAAAACCAAAAAGCTGAAAAAAAGCCGAAATCAAATGAAAATCAGGATAGTTCAGATGTAACCGCGGCTGATAATACATCTCAGAAAGCAAAGTTAGATATTGAATCTCTGCTTGCTATTGGCTTAACCCCTAAGACTGCTGAATTATTATTTGGAAACATTATTCACGAAAAAGTTGAGTTAAGAGATGGCTTTTTAATTGCACCTATAAGAGATAAGAAAACTCTTGTTAATGCCGTCACAAACAGCAAAGCCAGCGAAACAAATATCTTGTCGAGTTCAATCGTACAAGATAAGAATGACATACATATTAAGGTGAAACATGACGCAGGAACGTAGTAACCCATTATTCCACGAAAATTTATACCGACCTGTATATGAATTAAATAAGGCTTACGCCTCTTTAGCCGCTGGTGTTGTAACCTTTACTTCAAGCGTTATTGAGAGTGAAGGTCATATCGGGATGGTGGGTTTTGGAATCACTACAATACTCACCGCTCAATGTGGACACTACACTCTAAAGGCAATTCCACTAGTCAAACGCCAGTGCAAAATCTTCTTCAACAAGATTGAATTCGAGGATATAAAAGCAATACGTCAAGAACACATGGCTAAAGAGAATATCCTAAATCCAAACAACAAAAAGAAGGGAAATAACAAGATATTCATTGGAAATGGATTTGAATGGGGCGTGGAGCATGCAAATCGCTCATATCAAATACAAGGATTATACTCTGACAAACAAGAGGTGAAGCTTCCACTATTTCTTAAACCATTCGTTAAAAAATGGCGTAAAGAAACGTTAAAGCTTGGCGGTAAGCCATGGATTGATGGTGTCGGGGATGCCGAAAGGCAATACGTAGATGCTGAAACGTTCTTTGGCCACTCTATGATTATGGGCAATGTTGGTACCGGTAAAACAACAATGTTCATTTTGCTTAGCCTCGCGATGATCCACAAAGGCTATACCGTCATTGTATTAGACCCAAAAAACGATTCATCGTGGCGCAAAGCTTTACAAGCGGAAATGGAGCATTTTGGTAAGGGCGAGCACTTCCACTACTTTCACCCTTCTAAACCATCTACATCTTGCACAATAGATCCGATTAAAAACTGGAATAGACCGACTGAGATAGCTGAACGTATCGCATCCATTATGGTTGAGTCGGGTAAAGAAGATAGCTTCATTCGATTCAACTGGAACGTCATAAACTCAACAGTTAACGCGATGCTTTATGCGGGCATACAACCACAAATCAAATCGATTGCTCGTTATGTGACAACAGGCAAAACCGCCTTAACTCAAAAGTGCCTTGAAAGACACTACGCTAAATGCTTAGGGGAAGATTGGGAAACTCAACTTAGCGCCAAAATGAGCTCTTTCGGGAAAACTCGTTTAGAGCAAATGCTAAATTACTATCAACAAGTTATATCTCAACAACATCAATCACCAGAAGTGGATGGCATAATACAGTTGCTTACGCACAACGCCGAGCATATGCAAAAGATGACAGCTAATTTACTTCCTATTTTTAGCGTCCTTACATCTACACCTATGGATGAGCTTATATCACCAGAAGAGGCGATAGCAGAAAGCTTAGATGCGCGTGATGAGGATACTAGATACGAAACAGCTGAAAGTGAAACTACAGATTACACATCAAATCACATTGAAGGTGTATCAAAGAAATCAGGGAAAATAAGAGAGAAAGACAGTCGTTATGTAGACACTTCAGACATCGTTGAAAATGGAGGACTACTTTACATGGCGCTTGACTCTCTCAGCGACACAAAGACAGCGGGTTATTTGAGCAAACTTGTTTTAGCTGACATTGCTGCTGTAGCAGGTTCACGATACAACTTCTCAGAAGGGAGAGGCCGTCGAGTAGCGGTGTTTGTGGATGAAGTACATGCAGCGATTGCTGGGAATGATGCCCTTTTGAATTTATTAGCCCAAGGTCGTGCAGCATTCATGCAAATGTTTATTGCAACCCAAACTAAAGCTGATATTGAAGCTAAAACAGACCCAGCTACTGCAAACCGTGTATTAGGTCTGTGCAACAACTTCTTTTCTATGAGAGCAAACGACACATCAACTCAAGAATATGCTTCCAGCCAATTTGGTGAAGTGCCAATAACCAGCCAGCAAATCACTTTAGGTCAAAGTTCAGGGAACACAAATGACATGACTGACTTTGGTTCTTCATACGCTGAGAGGCTTACACAACAAAACGACAAAGCATTTAACGAAAGCCTACTTGGTTCGCTGCCTATTTTACAATATGTAGCACGACTTGCTGACGGCAGAACAATCAAAGCTAAAGTACCGGTAATACAACGATGAGCAGAGAAAAAGTATATAAAATCCAACGTAGATGCTACAAAAAAAGCAATGTGAATAATTCACTTTCAGAAGATAACAAGCACATATACTCGGTCATCTACAAGAAAGCACCTGCTGTGGAAGAAACACTTCGATATTTGTTAGATTTTATTGGGGATGAATTGAAGCATCCACAACAAGATGTAGATCTATTTAATCACATCATTAACAAAGCTGGTCAGCACTCTCTTGTACATAATTCACATCTGAGCCGAGCAGAGTTTTTTAAAGCCTTTCTCTTCACGGTTACAAGTGAGCTTACAGCCGTACTTGATGTTATGGTCTACACAGGGGGTTCGGGCTCGTGTATTGCAGTATGGGACCCACTCTTAGAGACAATCAGCCAGTTTCTCATCACGCACAAGAACTCAGCAATACGCGCTAAACCAAACTTGATTGAAAAAGAGTTAAATCAAGAATCATTATTGATGGTACAGCACTTTCTAATGAGCAAGATTGTGAAGCGTTCACACCTGTTCTATTTCGGCATTCCTAATTTCGATGAAAGTAAAACCCTTACATTTAAGGAGGCGTTTTCGTCATGATTTATGAGAATGACAGCGAAGACCTATATAAGGATAAGTCTGGAGAGCAAAATAGAAAAAAAGAATACTCAAAGTTATTCATCTTTATTCTATTTGCGTTAGCAGCACAGGTTCTTGCTTTAAACCCCACCAGCTTCAACAGAATGCTAGAAAATGAAGTTAAAGCGAGCTACAAGGCCATCGGTGAAAAAAATTGGCTAAACCTTACAGATGCATCGTATAGGCACTACAACACAATCATTGTGAGGTCAGGATTTAAGCAGTATTTCTTAGACAAAGTAAATCGAGATACAGACGATAAAAACCCTTTAGCCAGGCTAACAGCAAAACTTTTGCCTTTAGTTAAAAGAGTAACAAACAACATACAAACGCTTACATACCAAATCTTACACAGAGCAAACCTTTTAATGATTTGGCTTTATATTTTAGTGCCATTCGCACTTGCACAACTAGTTATTGGTGTTTATGGCTGGAGAATTAGGGCTTATACATTCGGTAACAAAACAAAGACTCGTATGTTAGTTATTAAGAAGCTAATCAAAGGTATTTTAGTAGGTGTCATTGTCTATTTCGCCCTACCCAACTTTTACCCTACAGCTGGGGCATACATACCTTTTATTGCTTTATTGTTTGCATCATTCCTAACATCTAGATACATAGCAACACTGCAAAAGCATATTTAGGACCCTCGGCAACGAGGCTATAAAAAACTGACGCTGTTTACGTGTAAAAGCAATGAGTAACTCACGAACACAAGCTTGTTTAGGTAGCGTGCTGCAAAAGCCGAATGTCAGATCTTGTCTGAACTAATACAGTTTAAATAATACAGTTTAAAGTAATACAGTTTAAAGTAATACAGTTTAAAGTATTTGCCCCGAAACCTTCTTCTAAATCGTTTTTGAAAAGTGAGTTAGAAAAAATTTAAATGATATCAAAGTATGCACTCAATCCGGTTTCTGCCATTTTCCTTTGCACGATATAAAGCTGAATCAGCACGTTCAATTACTGTCAACGTATTATCATCAATACGACTGACCGTCACTCCACAGCTGACTGACAATCTTTTTTCGTGAAAATAAATACCATTTATATCTGTAATAATGGTCGTTGCAATCTCTTTTGTTTCATCTAAGGTTGCCCCTTCAATGATGATTACAAACTCTTCGCCACCCCAACGAGCACATAACGCTTTACTTGGAGATACTGACTTTAATTTATTTGAAACAATGACAAGCGCTTTATCGCCTTCCAAGTGACCATAGGTATCGTTTATTTCTTTAAAATAATCAATGTCTAGTAGTATGAAACCAAAATTCGAGCTTTTTAGTAAACTTGAAAGCGTTCTATCTAGTTTTTCTCGATTAAACAATCCAGTGAGTTTATCGGTTTCAGCGAGTTTTTTAATAAGCTGATTTTTCTCAGCCAACGTATCATAAGCAGCAAACCGAGTTTTTTCATAGAAACGAAATAAGACAATGTGAGCAATGGCAACTTCAATAATATTAAAAACAGAGCCAAGGCCAATTTTAAGAGGTTCCGGATTCTGTGAGTGTTCATAAACTATAAAAGCACACACTGCAAAAGCAAACGCACTAAGTAAACTTCCCCAATTTCGACCTACTAAATAAAATGAAAATGGAGGAATTAATGTTGCCCAAAATAATGAATAGGCCGCGCCGTTAATTGAGATAATAAATGTCAGTATTAAACTGTTAATCAATAACACCACAGCCCATGAAACCGCTTTAATTTTTGAGCTTTTAATGAACCAAACATATAGTAAAATAGACAAAGTTAGCCCAACCGCATCAAGCAAAGCGAGTTCATAGCTGTTGAATTTAAAGATATTGATAACAGTCAGTACAAAGAAGTACACAGTACATATCAATAAAGAATGGGCGATCAAACGGCTTCGCCAAAATAGCTCAGGACTATTGTGGTGTGCTGGAATGTTTTTATACCAATATTTGAGCATAGTAAATTCTGTTTTTAAATTATTACACGCGAGCTATGCTCTCAAGCAAAGGCCCAGTCCTGTCACTCTATCATAGAGAAACGTGCTAGGACTGAGCGAGGTTTTTCATTATTTTTTATCGCCGTTTATTATGTGCAAATCACGTTGAGGGAACGGAATAGTAATCCCTTTGCTCTCCACTTTATCTTTAATTTTACGCTGTGTTTGCCAATATATATCCCAGTAATGTGGTGTAGCGACCCAAGCACGAAGCTGCAAGTTCACAGAGCTATCTGCTAATGTGTGGACTAAATACTGAGGGGCTGGCTCAATCAAAATTCGAGATTCTTCACTAACAAGCTCCCTTAATGCCGCAAGCCCATCTTCAATTGAATCACCATAAGAAATACCCACAGTGATATCCATGCGACGCTTTTCGTTTCTCGTAAAGTTTTTTATCGCATTTGCCCAAACCGTGCTATTTGGGATTGACACAAAAACACCATCGGCGGTTTCAAGGACAGTGGTAAATAGACCTAAATCTTTTACACTCCCTGTATAGCTTGACACTTCAACAAACTCTGCCTTTTTTAGAGGCTTTAAGAAAAGTAGCATGACCCCCGCAGCCACATTACTGAGCGTATCTTTTAGGGCTAGACCAATCGCTAAGCCTGCGGCACCGACGAGTGCGACAAGACTGGCCGTATTGACTCCAAATAAATCTAAAATAATCACAATTGCAATTAAATAAACCACATAGCCTGATAGCGTGGTAAGCAGCTTAGTAATGATTTCATCATGCTTGCTCAATCGGTAAACACCTTTATGTACAGCTCGTTTAAGTAGCTTTGAGCAAATACTAGCTCCTATTAAAATGAAAATAGTAAGCAATGTATTCTTGGCTATCGCTATGATTTGTAATTGGTGCTCAGAAAAAAAGTTTATGATGGTTTCCATCGGTGATTTCCCTTTAAATATAAATAATATACGCGTTTGTTTCTAAATGATTTGATAACGAAAGCTAGTTAATGATGCTGTTAACTAAGTAACCATTGTAAGCAATGTAAGAAGTAAGCAAGACACCACCTTCCCAACGGTTTACCCTGCCTTGTCGGCCAAAACCGTAAGCCATAACCAACAACATGACGGAAAGTACAAGCATCACACTCCAATCTCGGTAAAGTACGTCTGTAGAAATGTGAGGGATAGGCTCAATAATACCAGCGATACCAATTACAGCTAAGATGTTAAACATATTCGACCCCACAACATTGCCAATTGCGATGTCATGCTCTCCCTTTTTAGCGGCAATAATAGAAGCTGCAAGCTCTGGCAAAGATGTCCCTAATGCAACGATAGTTAAGCCGATAATAAGGTCACTGACACCGAGCGCAGTTGCAATTTCAACCGCTCCCCAAACAAGTATGCGAGAGCTAATAATGAGTAATGTTAAGCCCACGATGAGCCAGAAAATTGCTTTTCCTAAGGACATGGCGTGACTTTTAAGCTCAGTATCAAATTCTGTTTTAAGGGTATCACTCGGTGATTTCATACCTGAGTACACAGACCATGCTAAGAACAAGACTAATCCGCCCAGCAACAGACTTGCATCAATCACTGATAAAGCGCCGTCATACAGCAAATACCCCAAAAAAAGTACGACAACTAATAGTAAGGGAAGCTCATTTTTAACAATTTTAGACTGAACAGTGATAGGGGCAATGATGGCTGTTACACCAAGAATTAAGCTAATATTTACAATGTTGGACCCAAGTGCATTACCTAACGCTAAGTCAGGGTTTCCATCACTTGCAGCCATTGCTGATACAACCATTTCCGGAGCCGAAGTCCCAAAACCAACAATAACCATACCAATTAAAATTGAAGGCAAGCCAGCATGACCAGCTGTAGATGCCGCTCCTTCAACAAAGCGGTCTGCACTCCATACGAGTAAGATAAACCCCGCAATAATAGCTGTCATAGCTAAAACCATGACTGAGCCCCCTCTATAGCAATACCTGATAGGCGTATGGCAGGTCTATTTACAAAATGAAGTGAGCTTTGGCAGTGACGTAGTTTCATTATTTACCCTTAAGGCAGACTGGAATAATAAGGCAATAAACCACCTCTGCCCGAAATGACCCATTGCCTTAAGTCTTGTCAAAACCTGATACGGTTCGAAACTGCCACGAGCGATGTTGCTCGGAGACTGTTGACAGTTTCCTTGCTAAATGCAAGAGACTACTCCCCTAAGTTCTTAAAGAATAATCTATCCCTAATAATAATACAATTAGCTTGGCTGCCTTTTTTAAAAAACGATGAATGTAAAGAATCATCAGAATAGGCCGATATGAAATTACATCACTAAATCAGGCTAGTTATTGATTTAGCCATATTACTAGGTACATTTATCCTAGCAATTCAGTTAGGTAAACGTTTATTTAAACTTGATGAGCAAACAACTATTCTTATTGGTGCAGGGAGCTCTATTTGTGGTGCTGCAGCAATAATGGCAACAGAACCAGTTATTAAAGCACAAGCACATAAAGTATCTATTGCGGTTGCAACAGTCGTTGTATTTGGAACCCTAAGTATGTTTACTTACCCCTTAATGTTTGAATATATAGGGTTGAGTGAATACGAATACGGTATTTTTGTTGGTTCAACCATTCATGAAGTAGCTCAGGTAGTTGCTGCGGGTACCGCTATTAATGCAAATTCAGCCGACACGGCAGTAATTGAAAAAATGTTAAGGGTAATGATGCTTGCCCCATTTTTGTTTGGTTTATCATATTGGCAAAAACGAAAGGATACAAAGAGAAACTATAATTTAGAAAAATCTTCAGGCCTAACAATTCCTTGGTTTGCGGTTTACTTCATTTTAGTTAGTGGATGTAATTCACTAATTAACCTATCCCAGAGTACAACAAACAATATTGTGTGGTTTGATAATATATTACTCACTATCGCCATGGTGGCATTGGGACTACGAACTCACATTGGGGCAATTCGTCAAGCTGGAATAAGACCCCTACTTTTGGGAAGTTGTTTGTTTTTATTTTTAACGTTAGGCGGTTTCGGAATTAACACTGGAGTAAAAGGACTTTTATAGTTGGGTTCAACTACAGGCGAATCGTTAAAAGTGCAAAATATGATCAGTCTGATCTTGCTTCCTAATCGTTAGCGAGTAGACGTGAAATCTCTCTCAAATACAGTAATAATAATTTACTTCATGATTTTTAAGAGGAGCGCTTGACCGCACCTGCGAAGGCAAAAAATTTAGAGGTCAAGCGATAAACTGTTATGAATGTTTATGGTTGAGAATTCAGCTCGATTGGAGAGAAAAAATCAGAAATAGGAGGTTTAGCTGTTTTATTAGGCCAAAGTATACTCTCTACTTGTTTGCTCTGCTCCCAATGAACAAAGTCAGGAGCTTTGTCTATTTTCGCCTTTTTAATATTTGCACCAGAAGCGCTACTCAAATTATCAGCAACACTTTCAACAAAAGATAACACGTTTGGCTCATCAGTTGCTGCATTATAGTATGCAATCAAAACCCCATTGAAGAAAACAGCTTTATCACCGTCTTCCGAAGAAATTGAACATAAATCCATAGTTACTCCAGCTCATATATTTTTGCCAAAGCTATCATATGCGTTAAATCGCGCCCGATTCTGGGAAAAAAGTTTAAATTTAACTAATAATTGATGAAATCACATAGGCCGCGAGCCGAAAAGAAACTTCTTAGTTGTAATGTGGAATATTCACATCTAAAACCACTGTTTATTTACACAGCGCTTTGTAATTATACTTAGTTGATCTGATTCATTTAAGTTTGGGAAAATGCAGCCTCAAAAGACCTATTTTCCGTCGTCAAATTTTAATTTATAGACTGGGGATCTTTTTGTTAAAAATGAACTTTTAAATCTTAGCCAAAATTAAAACTTGGGAATAAAAACCTATAATTTACAGCAAGTTAAAGACCTTTAGGATTTGTAATAATTCAGCAATTTCAATTACAGCTCTATTTGGAGCGTACTTATCATCTATTTATTGACATAAAGCGTCTGACCACAACAAAGAACTTTTGGCTAAGGTCGAAAATTTTGTTAGGGAACTTTAAACAAAACACTATTTTTCAAGTAATTTACATACTAACTATGTATTAATTCTTAACATTTTGTTTTAATCTGTATAGAAATCTATTTGAGCACGGAGGCGAAAAGATAATGAAGTTCTTAATGTCCCTCCTTTTTTACACTCTAAAACTCTATAAAAAGTAGAATTGAGTGTTGTTTACCCCTTAATCTTAAAAATTACAAGGTTAGTAGATAAATGAAAATTTCACTCCAATTATTAACATCTTTTGCCGTTATTGCTGTAATTAGTGGCTGTAACACAGTTGCTGATAAAAGTTCTAATACAAGTGTTTCAAACCTTCCTAACTGGGTCTTAAACCCTAATGTTAATGACGGTATCGCTGCTACTGACTGCGTTAAGTTTTCTGGCAACTTATCTGTTGATAAAAAATTAGCAACAGCTAATAGTAGATTGGCGCTAGCACAACAGATTGAAACACGAGTTGAAGGCCTTGAAAAAACATATAGCGAACGTATTGATTCAAATGATGACACAACTGTGGGCACTACTTTTAGCTCAGTTTCAAAACAGTTAACAAAACAAAAGCTACAAGGATCAAGGTTAATTAAATCAGATATCATAAACATATCTGGTAAAGATCATTTTTGTGTTATGACTGCCTTAGAGCCTAATCAAACAAAATCTTTATTTGATGACATACTCAAACAAAGTAAAAGATTGGTAAATCCTGCAGATGAAAAGTTTTTGTATCAAGAGTTTAAAGCAGATAAAGCTGAAAAAAACTTAGATGAAGAAATAAAAAAACTTACTAATTAATTACATGATTGGTTGGAGAGCTTCACTTTAAAAAGTGAAGCTTCGTTTGTATAGATAAAATTAGTTTTGACATGACAGAAAATAATAATCAAGAAAACCAAAGATCAATGTGGAAAAAAATACAAAGCTCAATTTTAATGATAGCTGCGATCTTGATTTCTATAGGGCAATGGGGGGACACAAAAGATGTTCTTCTAAGTGCATACACAGCCTCTATTAAAAACTTCACACACAAGATTCAATATAAGCAAATAGACAAAGTCAATATTGGGAATGGATTAGCCTATACAAAGTCTTTTTTTGGAGAACCTAATGCAATAAAAAGATCACAAACAAACCCTGATGTTGAGTTCTACTATTACATAAAAGACAAGTTTATTTTTACGATAATTACTTCTGACAAGCGCGTAAATGGTTATTCGGTACTATCACGCATTACAGATTTTTCTCCTGAGGTTCCTTTCTCAGCCCCGCTTGGTAAATCAACTATATTGGATGAGGCATCAGGTGAATTTGAATACAGCTTCGATACTGGTAACTTAATTTACTACCTAGAGTCTCAAAACCTTGGCAAGGATAAAATGTTTCTTTCTTTATCCAAAGGTTTCATTGAATATGCAGCAATACCTAGTTCAATCAACAGTCCAGATAATTACTTAGCTTCAGTAAAAATAGCTCTTAATGAGATTGATTCTCTACTTATCTATTCAGATACCAACAAGGACCTAGCAAAAGAGATTAATTCGTTAAGAGGAAAAATAAAGCCTAATTATTATGCAGTTAGTGAACTGAATCATAAAATTGTAGCTGAGTCACTACTTACTCGTTTCGAATACCAAACATTTACAAAAAGCTGAACAAGGGGTTTTTATGTATTCATTCAAACTTAAAACATATTTATCAATCTTCAGCGTCTTAATGCTAAATGTAACTTGTGCTTTTGCGCAAAACTCAAGTGATCCATTTGACGAGTTAGGGAGAGAAATGGCCTCTTTAGAAAAGGAAGGCAGTGCTGAAGAGCTTAAAGAGTTTAATGAATGGAAAGAGCGCTACTTATCAGAATATCAAGATTTTAGGCAGAAGCACTTTAAAAAGCTTGATGACATACGTGATAAGCTTATCAATACTTGGGGAGAAACAGATTCACAACGGGCAAGCCTGTCAACATACTACAGCCCTGACAATCAGGTAAAAACTAGTATAGATTTTGAGAATGATGTAATGAGTATCAGTATTTTACATGATGTAAAAGAGAACGTTACAACGAGTAAAGTTAATGATGCATTAAAAAGTACATTGTCAGCTAATCAGGCATTAAGTAATGATATTGAAAATAGAACATTTGAAGAGTTAACAAAAAAAATTGCAAACACAACCCCTACCCAAAAGCCTATTGAGGTTGTTGCGAAACCAGATAACCTTTTCAATAAGGAAATCGATAAAATAAAAGCTCAAGCAATTGCTTCACGTCACCAAGTTGAAAAAATTCATGATATGTCATTATACAACGCATCGTCAGAACTTGTGCTTAGCGATAATCCTCGCTTAGATAAAAGTGTTAAAGCTGAATTTATGCGAATCGAAAAAGAAAAAGAGCAACGCATTAAAGCACTACAAGAGACTCAGAAAAAGGCCAGTACAGTAAAACAAAGAGAGTTACTAAAGAGTAAAAGAGTAACAACTTATACCGTGCCACTTACCCATAAAAGCTTTATGAAAAAAGCAGCGCCATTTAAGGGGGTAGTCAACCAGCATAGCCAACGTTGGCAATTACCAAATAGTATTCTTTTTTCTGTAATTCATACCGAAAGCCACTTTAATACTAAAGCGCAATCCCCTATCCCTGCTTATGGCTTAATGCAAATAGTTCCTTTAAGTGCAGGGCTTGATGTGAATCGTTTTTTACATAAGAAAAATAATATTATGAGCAAGCAGTATTTATTCAATGCAGAAAATAATATTGAGACTGGGGTAGCGTATATGCACCTCTTAAACTCACGATACTTAGCTAAAATTATTAACAAACAAAGTAGGCTTTATTGCATGATAGCGGCATACAATACTGGAGCCGGGAACGTAGCTAAAACTTTTAATTATGATAACTCAAGAAATATCACCAAAGCTTCAACCATAATAAACTCTATGACTCCTGAGCAGGTATATAACAAACTAATTTCAGACTTACCTTATGAAGAGACAAGGAAATACTTACAAAAAGTTATAGAACGTCAAGCTATTTATAAATCTATGGACCAAATTTAATATTTTATACAAAGAAGTTTACAGTCTTGTTAGCAAATATAATGTTAATTAAAAACTCAACATAAAAATGGAAAAATGATGCTAAACATAAAAAAAACACTCTCAAGTTCAATATTCTTTTTTGGCGTGTTAGCAGCACTTAGTGGATGTGCTTCAAAAATAGAAGTTGACTCGACTATGAACATGCCAAGCAAGTCAGGTCTCGCTCTTGAGCATATTGATATCGTTGGTTTTAAAGGTGACAAGTATAATATCAAAGGAAACGCTCTTTCTGCCAAAGTAAAGTCTAAATTGATGAGTCATGGGTATGTAAATGTTCATGCAAACTCACCCTATATACTTATTGGCGAAATATCACCATCACGTGTAGAGCGTAATTCGTGGAGTGAAAAGCATGAAGGTAAGAAAGAAACTTGGTACAGCTATCATGCATCTGTAAAACAAACGTTAACGTTAACTTACTATGTTGCTTATGGCCAACAAACACTAAACAGCAATTCTAAAACATTTACTTATAGTAAAGAAAAGAGTTCAAACGAAAACAGAAGCAAAGCAAAGGAAAAGCTACGTACTGACTCAGAGATTGCTGACATTTTGATAGAAAAGGCCGCTGATTATGTGGTTAAGCAAATTTCGCCGTACCGTTCAATAGTAAAACTCAACTACCTAAGTGGTGAGGACGAAAATATTGATTTAGGTATTGAATATGTCAAAAAAGACAGGCTAAAACAAGCGTTTAGTATCTTTGATCAAGTCGCTCAAAATAGTAACTCAGTTGAAGATCAGGCGATTGCTCTGCACAATCAAGGGTTGGTAAAATTGATGCAAGGTAATTACACAGAAGCCTACAATCTGATGACAAAAGCGAACCTTATTGATCCTAGAAATTTTGATATTCTTGATTCAATAAAAGAAGTGGAAGATTACAAAGTATTGAACGATGCCCATAAAAAACAAAGAGGCTTAAAATGAGATCTATACTGTTATTAATGATCGCTTCTTTAACAGGTTGCGCTAGTAGCGAGAAAAATCCATACGATTTAGTTATTCCAAAAGCTAATAGTGAAGTTATTGAATATCAACCAAATGAACAGTCACGAGGAAGCTTTACAATCCATTACAAAAAAGACCGTAATGACAACCCTATTACAAAAACCATTAATAGATCAACTACGGTTATAGGTAATGATAGTGAATCCTTAAAAAGTTTGCGAGAACGAGCTAAGAAAGAAATAGTTCAACTAGCAACAGAAGAGGTCAACGGCGTTGTAATCTCCTCATCATCAGAAATCGACACTGTTGCTATCAGTGTAGATTCAAACAGCAACACACTTTACTCTAGACAAGATTTCACTGAAAAAGCAGTTTCTCAAACTGCTGGGATTGCAAGAATTAAAGATTTACAATGTCAAACCCTAGCTACACAAGGAAGTAGTTTATTAGTGAAGTGTAACGCCGACGTCACAGTGCAGCTCATTGAAAGCATTGATATTAAGCAGGAGTAATTTGAGTTAATTGCGGTTGAGCCTATATACATATACCTAAAAGTGTTAATACACCTAAAAGATGTCACGTATAATCTAAAATTACAGAGCCCTGCTTCCACAGGGCTTATATTTAACTCACCACCACCTTTCCTTTATTTGCAGCAAACTTACCTAAAAGTATTCATACACACGACCATCTAAATCTTTTTCTGTCATATGACATTCGTTAGCGATGGCCTCTATGTTATTGATGGTATCGACTAATGCTGCAAGCTTACTTACATCGAGTCCTAATCGGGAAATTAGTTATCAGGCAATGCACCTTTAAGGGAGGCATTATTTTCTCAACTGTATGTAAAGCAGTATCAATTTTTACTGCTATGTCACCTTGTTTAGCTTGTTTTTGAATAAACGACCAGCGAGCATCCTCAGGTAAGTAAAAACATTGTCTTTGGTGTAAAAGTCCACCAGGTCGACATAATCCCCCATTGTTGTGGTCAACTAATTCCGGACAGTGAATTAGTTGACCACAACACTACAAATGGAAACTTGACTGAAAAAGAACTCTTTCCTAGGCTTATTTTAGTATGATGCTAAGGTGCACTAATAGCAGTAATGAAAGAGAACAACTTTGAAACTAACTCAACCTTCAGTCCTTCAACAAACTTGCCTGACGTTCGCTTCTTAGAGCTCATTGAATCACTCTCAAAAGTAGCTGTTCAAGGCTACAATCGACATCGTGAAGTAATTTATTGGAATAAAGCAAGTACCTTTCTATATGGGTACACTCAAACAGAAGCTTTAGGAAAAAAACTAGAAGATTTGATCATCCCTCCTTCAATGAAAAAGGATGTCATTGAAGCACATAAAAATTGGCTTGAACACAACATTCCCATTCCATCATCCGAATTAACTTTACAAAATATTAAGGGTCAGCCGGTGCCTGTTTTTTCATCTCATGTTTTATTAAAAACTAGGGGAGATGAGTTTGAAATGTTTTGTTTAGATATTGATATTTCTGAGCAAGTATCTGTTCGTAAAGCTTTGGAAAAAATGGTGTCTTATGATCCAATAACTAACTGTTTGAATCGTCATTCCATCGAGTTAGTTATTAATGAGCTTATAACAAGCAGTATAAAGGACTTTTCTCTACTATTTATCGATATAGATCGATTCAAAGGTGTGAATGATGTTTTCGGCTATGAATCGGGTGATGAATTACTCCTTAAAGTTTCTGAACGCCTCTCTACCCCATTAGAAAAAACTGACTACATAGCTCGCTTTAGCGCTGATGAATTCATAGTTATTTTGAGTTCGGAGCCCTCATCGAATCATGAAAAATTAACTCAGCTTTTGATTGATTCATTTAATTCACCTTTAAAACTGCATGACCAACTGATTTTTACTTCAATTAGTGTCGGGATCTGTCGTTTTCCAAATGATGGAAAGTCAGTAAGAACTTTATTACAGTGCGCTGAAACCGCAATGTACGACGCCAAGGAAAATGGACGTAGTCAGTTTAGGATTTATAACAAAGCGATGAGCGATAGCTCGCATTTTCAGATTGAGATATCACAGCACCTAAGAGAGTCACTAATACATGAAGAGTTTCACCTTGTATATCAACCCATCTACTGTGCTAAATCTGAAAAAATAGTTGCTTGTGAGGCCCTATTGCGTTGGGATTCTAATGCAAATAAAAACAATACTACTCCTGATACATTTATCCCCATTGCTGAAAAAGTCGGCCTCATGATCCCAATTGGTAACTTAATATTTCATATGGCCCTCAAAGAACTAAAAAAATGGCGTTCTAATGGTATAAATGATGTTCGTATGTTGATTAATATTTGTAGTGACCTGACTTCTTATCCTGTCTGACCCGACTCTATCCGCATGTTCCGACCCACAATCATTGATTCTATCCATTACGGTCAGCCCACTTTAACTGAGAATGAGACCGCATTGATTGACACTGGGACTGATTTCATCGGAGTAGACCCAAAATACTTGCTTCTGATTCTACTGTATCTAACTTCAAATAATTAAAAACTATTGATAGTAGCTTTATTATTTCGAAATTGAGGCTACGCTTTTATTGGCTGGCGAAAAGTCAGTATAAATTTTTTCGGATTAAAGGATATGGAATATGTCTAAAGTTTTTCCTAAGTTTATGACCACCTGTTTGACAACTACTGCTCTTTTCTTTTCAGGATTATGTACAGCGGCTGCTGAAGAGAACAAGTCTGTAAATTCACCAACGATCTCAGTTACATCAAACGAAATATCACCTGAAAGCATAGAAAATCCTTACATTGCAGCTGCAGGAGCCTGGGCCAGAAGTGGTAATGGCCCTTCACTCACTAACAAAGGTCTTGTGTACACGCTGAATCTTCCGGTTCTAGGCTCCGTGCCTGCAGGTTCAGCAATTACTACAGTAAATTACAAATGGAATTTGTCGTACCTTCCTTCTGGTCTCGCTGTATACCTCTGTTGGGATACAACGTCTTCATGTGTTAACGTAAGTTCGAGCAAAACTGGGAGTTTAAGTAATTTTGCTGGCTTGAATGCGAATAAAAAATTCATATTCGCATTTTTAGTATCAGGGAGCGGTGCTATTTCACCTGTCGCATACGGGCAAACCAATCAAGTTATTGTAAACTACGAGTAACTTCTCCAGAGACCTTCAAATTGATCTATCGGAGGTCTCTCTACGCGTACGTATCAACTTTTATCAGTGCTGACTTTAATTGATAATCTACTGGCAGTGTATGATTAAATGCCATTAAACCGTTGAATATTTCTGCATCGGATGAGCCATCGGCTTTCATATCATTATAAATATCAATACGCTGTTGTGTTACCTCTGCGGCAATCTTGTCAAATTCGACAGATTTTTGCGCCCAATTTTTGAAAGCTATTGGATCTGAAAGAGGTGCCTCATTTAAGTTGACCATTAGCTTATCCGGTATAAATGCGACAGATTTAGCCAACTCTTTAGCAAGTTCGGGGTCACTATCCACTTTCTGAGTAAATTCTTCCCAGCCATGTTGCGCATACGATTTTTTCGAATCTAGCGACTCCTGAGTAGCTGGCGAAACTTCTTGGCTTCTCGTAGCTTCTGTTGTTCTGTACTGCAATGATGAATTAGCTACATTTTGCGAATCTGTAATTAATGTCATGGCTAGTCTCCAATTTTCATACTACCGCCTTGCAGCGAGCGTGCCAGTTTCGAAGTGTTTAATTTTCAGATACATATAATGTAAGAAGTGTTAATGCCTCTCTCATACGGCTCCAATTTGCCCCAATTACTGTTTATGAGGGATAAGTTTTGCCGCCCCCTGTAACTTTTATTGATTAGACCCTACCATTTCTCTGCTTTTTTCGGTGCATAATAAGTATACCCTTAACGCACTTGCAATTATTTAGTGCATTAATTCAAAAAATAAACCTATAATGCACTCACATTAAGACACCATTGTAAAACGCACTGAAATCTATGTTTCGAGTTTATGGGTACCTAAGAGCATCAACCGAAGAGCAAGATGCAACCAGAGCTAAAGCTGAATTAGAAAAATTTACCGAACAATTAGGGTTCAGCGTTGCTCACTGGTTTATTGAAAATGAATCCGGCGCAAAATTACAACGGCCTGAACTTTTTAGGTTATTGGATATCGCCATGCCTGGTGACGTTTTATTAGTTGAGCAAATAGACAGGCTAAGCCGGCTCAAAAGTGAAGATTGGGAAAAGTTGAAGCGGCTGATTAACGATAAGAATATTCGTATTGTTTCACTTGATTTGCCGTCCAGTTTCGCATTGATGCGCAACGCCGATGAATTCACTGAACGCATTCTCTCCTCAATTAACGCAATGATGCTTGATTTCCTTGCTGCCTTTGCCAGAAAAAATTACGAAGAGCGACGAAGAATGCAAGCGCAAGGGGTCGCCAAAGCCAAAATAGAGGGGAAGTATAAAGGCCGTCGCGAAAACAAAGACTTGCATAGCAGGATATTGCAACTTCTCGATGATGGACGTAGTTACAACTTCATTGAAAGGACAATAGGCTGCTCTAGGCACACTATTTCCAAAGTTAACAAACGCCGTAAGGCAGCACTTGAAGAAGAGGTCCTGTAACTGTGCCATGAAAGCCAAAAGGATTGCCTCAGAGGTACTTTTAGATCTGTCTTCACGGATGGAGCTATTCCCTGCGCGCTCCGATGAGCGCAAAAACATTGTTAAATCAGCATGTGATTTATATGGTGTTTCCGAAAGCACTCTTTATCGACAACTACGTTCTGTAAACAAGCCCAAACCACTGAAGCGCACGGATTCAGGCAAATCGAGAGTCATTCCTATATCTGAGATGGAGAAGTATTGCGAGATTATTGCCGCGTTAAAAATTCGCACCACCAACAAGAATGGACGGCATATCTCAACGAATGTTGCTATTGATCTGTTGGAAAGTACGGGTGTTGAATCAGAATACGGTTTTATCAAGCTAGAAAAAGGTAAGCTCAGCAAAACAACAATAAACAGGTATCTAGCACAATTTGGGTTAGACAAACACAACCTTATTAAAAACACGCCGGCAGTCAGGTTTCAGGCTAGACACAGCAACGAGTGTTGGCAATTTGATTTAAGCCCTTCTGACTTAAAAAGTGTGGACGAACCGCTTTGGTATGACGAATCTAAAGGTCTGCCGATTTTAATGCTTTACTCTGTCGTTGATGATAGAAGCGGCGTTTGCTATCAGGAATACCGAAATGTACACGGTGAAGATGCAGGTAACGCGCTGCGCTTCCTTTTTAATGCCATGTCACCCAAGTCTGATCCAGATCTGCCCTTCCAAGGCATCCCACACATGATTTACATGGACAACGGGCCAATTGCACGAAGTCGGGTGTTTCAGTCTGTGATGAAGTACTTAGGCATTGATGTGAAGGTACATATGCCAGATAGCAAGGATAAACGGCGAAAAACTGCTAGATCAAAAGGTAAAGTAGAAAGGGCCTTTCGCACTGTAAAAGAATGCCACGAGGTCCTTTATCACTTGCGAGAGCCAAAGAACGAGGTTGAAGCTAATCAGATGTTGAGCGATTATCTGAAGAAATATAACGACCATCAACATCGAGCAGAGCCTCATTCTCGGATGGAGGACTGGCTCCAGAATATCGACGGTGCTGTTAGACAAATGTGCAGCTGGGAGCGTTTTTCATCTTTCGCACGCGAACCTGAAAAAAGGAAAGTAGGTATTGATGCCAGAATTCCCGTTGACGGTAGTGTATATGAGGTAGATCCCGACCTCGCAGGTGAACAAGTCGTACTTTGGTGGGGCCTGTTTGACGACGAATTGTATGTTGAACATGATGGACAAAGATACGGTGCTTATTTCCCGATCAGTGGTCCAGTTCCCTTGTACCGATATCGTAAGTTTAAACAAACCAAATCAGAGAAGCGGCTAGGAAAACTCGAAACGCTAGCAAAGTCACTTAAATTACCGGACTCTGAAAACGATGAGAATCACCAAGTTATTTTGTCAATGAAGAATGTAGTCGAGCCAGTACCAACGCGAGAATTTGATGATCCAGACCCGTTTAACGAAAAGCGGTTTGAGAACATACTGAAAGCCAAGCTTGCCATATCCAAGTATTTAGGTAAGCCCTTGACAATACTTGCGCAAGGCGACAGAGATATGATTGATGCTATTTTGTCTGAGTCTTTAGATAAAGAGGCTGTCATGAAACGAATAAAAGAATATTTCCATAATAGGAGTGGAGAACATGCAAATTGAAGTCATGGAACACTTTGGTATAAAGAAGTATTTTCGTGATGCAGACTTCTTTGAAACTGACACAGCCAAAAGGTTATTCAGACAACTCAAAAAGATCATACCTGAAGGCCAGCTCATCGCACTGACTGGTGTTGTAGGTATTGGCAAAACTACCTACTTAGAAAGAATACAAAAACAATTAGCTGCTGAAAAAAATGTGATAGTCGCAAAGTCACTCTCAGTGGAAAAATCCAAGACAAATTTAACCACTTTGATCACAGCGTTGTTTTACGATGTTTCAGGTGATAATGGCTATCGGGTACCAAAGCTTGGCGAAAAGCGCGAGCGAGATTTGCAGGAGCTCATCAAGAAGAGTAAAAAGCCTGTTGTGTTGTTTTGTGATGAAGCCCATGACCTGCACCATCGCACACTGACAGGCCTTAAACGCCTAATGGAAGTCATTCAAGAGGGCGGCGGCAAGTTATCTATTGTATTGGCGGGCCACCCTAAACTTAAAAATGACCTGAAATCTCCCACAATGGAAGAAGTTGGCTACCGCACGGTTACCATGTCTCTCGATGCCTCGCAGGGTATTTTACGCGACTATATTTACTGGCTCCTGGATAAATGCACCAATGACAATGTAAAACCAAAAGACGTTATTGAAGACCAAGCAGTGGATTATCTAGCTGAACATCTCAGTACGCCTCTTCAGGTAGAACAACATCTAACATTAGCCCTAGAAGAAGCTTACAAAGTCGGTATAAAACCTATCAATGTTGACCTTTTGGAGGAAACACTGTCTAGCCGCATAGATGAAATTGAACCGACACTTATCAGGCATGGTTACAATGAGCGCGTCATTGCTGAACAATTCCGCTATCGCCCATCCGAAATTAGAAAATTATTCTCTGGAGGGCTAGAACCAAATAGAGCGAAAGAAATGACAGCTGAAATGCGTGAAGCAGGACTGCCAATTTAGAGTCGATTAAAGTGGGCCCAACCCGATGAAATCGGTCCCACTATCAATCAATGTGGTTCCATTCTTAATTAAAGTGAGCCAGCCTCATAGGGTAGAATCAATGATTGTGGGCCAGGAAGTGCGGATAAAATCGGGTCAGACAGAATAAGAAGTCAGGTCGCTACAAATATTTCAGGAAAGCAATTGCTCCAAAAGGAGTTCTTTTCACAGCTTTCTGAATTACTTGAAATATATGAACTTATCCCATCAGATATTGGACTAGAGCTAACAGAGCATGCCTTAATTGAAGCTGATGATGAACTTCTAAAAAACTTATCATTACTTCAAGTACAAGGCGTAGACATTGCTATTGATGATTTTGGGACTGGCTATTCATCTTTAAGTTACTTAAATAAACTCCCAGTTAACACGTTAAAGATCGATAAGTCGTTCGTAGACAATGCACCATACAGAAATAATGATAGTGCCATATTTGAAGCTATTGTGGATGTTGCGCATAAACTAGATCTTTTGGTTATTGCTGAGGGAGTAGAAACAACGCAGCATGTTGAATACTGCAAGTCTAAAAATGTCGACATGCTTCAAGGTTATAGCTATTCGAAGCCATTATCTTCACAAAAGCTGGAAAGTTTTTTATTACCGTCTAAATCTTAAGCAGCCAATAACACTACCCTTTTGAACATTAGTTTGGAACGTGATTTTAATGAGTAGGTAGCGTATTTTACCTAGTACTCAATACGGCTTTTCCCTTCTTTTTTCGCTTTATATAGCAGTTTATCAGCTTGCTTTATCACATCTTTAATGGGCAATTTTTTATGTAGCTCAACCACACCGGCACTAAATGTAAAATTCAACGCTTTATTACCATGGTTAATAAACATAGTTTTAACTCCACTTTGCAGCCTAACTAAAGCATTCTTAGCATCTATAACATTCACACCTTGAAACACAATAACGAACTCTTCGCCTCCAAAGCGAAAGATTAAATCCTCACGCCTAAGGAAAGTCTGAGCTATCTTTGAAAACCCCTTTAATACTTCATCACCTGCTTGGTGACCGTATGTGTCATTTATTGATTTAAAATTATCGAAATCAATAAAACCAATAGCCAAAGGCAAACTTTTTTGTACGTGGAGGCTTATAGTTTTTTCAATAACATCAAAAAAATACCGACGATTATAAACACCTGTTAAATCATCATAAAATACTAAATTAACAAGCTTATCTTCTAGCTTAGCTTGTTTTTTGGCCATGAATCGATAAGTACAACAATCAGCAATCAACTCAGCAAAATAAACTTCATCCCTATTCCACTCTCTGAAATTGACTTTTTGTTCAAAACAGACTACCCCGATAGGAATACCTTCACTAAAAATAATTGTATCAAGCATCGACTTGGTATTTTCTGTTTTTAAGTAAGTATAAGTGAAGTCTATTGTTCTATGATCAGTATGCGCATTATCAGCTATCATTGGGGCACCGAACTCTATTGCTTCAAAATAGCGCGGGTAATCACTCTTAGTTAAATATGGTAGGTCTTTAGGGGTATCATTAACTCCCCAATCTGTATTTGCAACACACTCTAAAATGTTTATTTCTGGATCCGAATTTAACAACCAAACAGAAATACGACTGACATTCAAAGTTTCAAGTGAATCTTGCAAAACTTGCCACATAAACACTTGCACCGGGCAACTGTAATCAACCTTCATTGATGCGTGGCGGCGGATTAAATTGGAGCTAAGTAGAATTTTATCGTAATTATCCAACCCCCACCCCCTTACAACTAACTATAGAAATCGTCGAAGAAATGTAACTTACACACATAAAGTTTACATAATGAAATCAGTTAACACGTAAATAATATACGCAATTCCATGAAAGCTCCAATTTGAATTAGAACAAAACACTTAGAGTGATAACTTGATGTGAACTACTCGCGCCTAAAGGCATCGAGCTTCCAAGATAATAGCCTAAGCTACTAACCTTTCTTTTTTGACGCTTCGTTGGACACCGCTAGTCGAGCTTTTGACTCGGCTAGTCTTACGATTGCCTCCACGTCCACTAT